>JAFZIH010000023.1 GCA_017554455.1 Clostridia bacterium
CACGGTCGTTGCGAAGGAATTCGCGGCGGACGCGGAGCATAAGACGGTTCCTTCTAATGAGATCCCCGAGGGCTGGATGGGTCTCGACATCGGCGAAAAGACCTGCGAGCTGTACCGCAAAACGATCCTCGAAGCAAAGACCGTCATCTGGAACGGTCCGATGGGCGTGTTCGAATTCCCGGCGTTTGCCGAGGGCACGAAGAAGGTCGCGGAGGCCTGCGCGGACTGCGAAGGCACGACGATCATCGGCGGCGGCGATTCCGCTTCCGCGGTCAAAAAGCTCGGCTTTGCCAAGAAGATGACGCACATCTCCACCGGCGGCGGCGCGTCGCTTGAGTTTCTCGAGGGCAAGATCCTTCCCGGTGTGGCGGTCCTGAACGACAAGCCGGAAGGCAGACGTCCGATCATCGCCGGCAACTGGAAGATGAACAAGACGCCCGATGAAGCGAAGGAGCTCGTCGAAGCATTGATCCCGCTCGTGAAGGATGCGAAGTGCGAAGTCGTCGTCTGCCCGCCGTACGTGGATCTCTGCTGCGTCGGCAAGGCGATCAAAGGCACGAACATCAAGCTCGGCGCACAGAACATCCATTGGGCGGAAAAGGGCGCGTTCACCGGCGAGATCTCCGCGGACATGCTGAAAGCACGCGGCGTCGAGTTCGCGATCGTGGGTCACTCCGAGCGCCGTCAGTATTTCGGCGAGACGGACGAGACCGTCAACAAGCGCGCGCTTGCGGCGTTGAACGCGGGCATCACCCCCATCATCTGCGTCGGCGAATCGCTCGAACAGCGTGAAGCTGGCGTCACCGACGAGCTCGTTTCGAATCAGACCGTTGCGGCTTTGAAGGATATGACGAACGCGCAGGTCGAATCCGTCGTCATCGCATACGAGCCCATCTGGGCGATCGGCACCGGCAAGACCGCGACGAAGGAAGACGCGAACGCGACCATCGGCGTGATCCGCAAGGCAATCGCGGGCGTGTTCGGCGATGCGACCGCGAACAAGGTCCGCATCCAGTACGGCGGCAGCATGAATCCGAAGAACGCCTCCGAGCTTATGGCGATGCCGGAGATCGACGGCGGTCTGATCGGCGGCGCAAGCTTAAAGGCGGAAGACTTCTCGAAGGTGGTCCATTTCTGATGAAGCCGATTACCGCATTGATCATCCTCGACGGCTTCGGCTATCGCGAGGAAAAACAGTATAACGCGATCCTGACCGACGGCGCGAAAAACTTCATGCGCTTATGGAAGGAATATCCGCACACGCTGATCGGCGCAAGCGGCATGGACGTCGGCCTTCCCGACGGGCAGATGGGCAATTCCGAGGTCGGTCACACGAACATCGGCGCGGGCCGCATTGTCTATCAGGAACTGACGCGCATCACAAAGTCCATCATGGACGGTGACTTCTTCGAAAATCCCGCATTCCTCGGCGCGATCGAGAACTGTAAGCATCACGATTCCACGCTGCATCTCATGGGGCTCTGCTCCGACGGCGGCGTGCACAGCCATCTCGAGCATCTCTATGCGCTCGTGGAGCTTGCCAAGCGGAACGGTCTTTCTAAGGTCTACGTCCATTGCTTCATGGACGGACGCGACGTTCCCCCGTCCTCCGGCAAGATGTATCTCGAACAGCTCGACGCGAAGCTCAAGGAGATCGGCTGCGGCAAGATCGCGACGGTCATGGGCCGCTTCTACGCGATGGACCGCGACAACCGCTTTGAGCGCGTCGAGCGCGCATACGCCGCGATGACGTACGGCGAGGGCTTTACCGCCTCCTCCGGTCCCGAAGCGATGCAGAATAGCTACGACCGCGGTGACACGGACGAGTTCGTACAGCCCACGGTCGTGCTGACCGACGGCAAGCCAACGGCGACGATCGCGGCAAACGACAGCGTGATCTTCTTCAACTTCCGTCCGGACAGAGCGAGAGAGATCAGCCGCGCGTATATCTTCGAGGACTTCAACGGCTTCGAGCGTAGGTTCGGGTTCTTCCCTCTTTACTACGTTTCGATGACGCAGTACGACAAGACGTTCGAAAACGCGCTGCACGTGGCGTTCAAGCCGCAGTCGCTCGCGAATACCTTCGGCGCATATATTGCGGACAAGGGACTAAGTCAGCTTCGCATCGCGGAGACGGAAAAGTACGCGCACGTGACGTTCTTCTTCAACGGCGGCGTGGAAGCGCCGAACGCGAACGAGGACCGCTGCCTCATCCCCTCGCCGAAGGTACCGACCTACGATATGCAGCCCGAAATGAGCGCGTACGAGGTCGCGGCGGAAGCGAAGGCGCGGATCGAAAGCGGCAAGTACGACGTGATGATCCTGAACTTCGCAAACCCGGACATGGTCGGACACACCGGCGTGATGGAAGCGGCGGTCAAAGCCGTCCACGCGGTCGACGAGTGCCTTAATACGGTCGTGTCCGCGATCCTGAAGACCGGCGGACGCTGCATCGTAACGGCGGACCACGGCAACTGCGAGCTGATGTGGGACGAGGAACAGAACGCGCCGTTTACCGCGCACACGACGCTGCCCGTGCCGTGCATGCTGATCGACGAAACGCGTAAGGACGTCACGCTGCGCAAAGGCGGACGCCTCTGCGACCTTGCCCCGACGCTTCTGGAGCTTCTGAACCTTCCGATCCCCGCGGAAATGACGGGTAGGACGCTTCTCGGATAAGCAAAATACAAACAACATTGATGCAGGCATAAAACGATACAAACTTTTTCGTTTTATGCTTGCATTTTTGATAGGTGCGTGCTATAATAATTCCCGCAGATATTTTTGGAGGAACATTTATGGATATTTTGAATTGGATCATTACCGGTATTCTGGTCGTCGCATCGATCCTGATGTGCGTAGTCGTGCTCATCCAGCAGACCAAATCTTCGGGTCTCGGCGCGGCATACGGCAGCGACACCGTCTCCTTCTCGCAGCGCGGGAAGGCAGCAAGCCGTGAAGCAAAGCTGCAGAAGATCACCGTTGTTCTCGCAATCATCATTGCGGTCATGTCGATCGCGCTGATGATCATCGCAAGATTCGCCTGATCGGAACAACAGAGCACATGCAGCGGTGCATCGGCAGATGCACCGTTTCTATTCTCAGGAAAGGAGACAGACGTGCCTATGAAGAACGGGATCAAAATCGCCGCGCAAAACCGCAAGGCGCGTCACGATTACTTCATTGAGGATACGTATGAGTGCGGGATCGTGCTGCAGGGAACCGAGGTCAAGTCGATCCGTAAGGGATCGCTGAATCTCAAGGACAGCTATGCGCAGGTTAAAAAGGGCGAGCTGTTCCTGTACGGCATGCACGTAAGCCCCTACGAGCAGGGCAACATCTATAACCACGATCCGTTCCGTACCCGGAAGCTTCTTGCCCACGCGCGCGAGATCCGAAAGCTCAACGAGCTTTCGCAGGCGGACGGATACAGTCTCGTTCCCCTGTCCGTCTATTTCAAAGACGGCAAGGTCAAGGTCGAGCTTGCGGTCGCAAAGGGCAAAAAGCTCTACGATAAGCGCGCCTCGATCGCGGAACGCGACGCCGATCGGGACATGGATCGTAACATGAAACGGCAGTATCGCTGACAGCGATTTGCATACAATAGAATATACCGCTCTAACGGTCCTTCTGGGGGCGAAATGGTTTCGACGGGGATCGCAGAAGCGGGATAAGCGAGCCGAAGCCCCGTGCTTCGTTAAAAACGGGAACTGTCTAAAATAACTGACAACAATCACACACAACTCGCTGCTGCATAACGCGGCTGCGCGTCCGCCCGAAAAAACCTACCGTTTCGGATCCGGGCGTCATTCAGGGTAGGGAACGAACCTGCGTAAGCTTTGCCGCAGGCCGGACTTTATGAAGCTACCGTAACGCGGAGCCCGTCGCCGGGCGCCGCGCGAGGGGAATCCCAAAACGGTGACTGCGCTCGGAGAAAATCCTGCCGACGGGTTTTCGGACGAGGGTTCGACTCCCTCCGCCTCCACCATGAAAAAAGCACGCGAAAGCGTGCTTTTTTCAATGAAGACGCCTTATGGCTAATGAAGGAATGAAGACACTTTGTTAATGAGGGAATGTATGTTGCATGCAAACTCGGCGGCGTCTTCGCTTCATTCGTGAGCAAGGCGAACGACTTCATTAGGCGCTCTGCGCCGACTTCATTAACGAGCAGAGCGAGTGACTTCATTCAGAAAAGCTGCTATGATTGACAGTTGATGTGGGATATGATAGCATTTTATCAGAGGTGATAGTATGCGAAACGATCCGCTTTCCATTCAGTCCATAGACTTTGCGATATCAATTATTGAACTTGTAAAAACGCTCAAGGAAAAGAAAGAATCCATTATCTCCAACCAAATCGGTCGTTCCGGCACTTCTATCGGCGCAAACATCCGTGAAGCGCAGTATGCTCATGGCAAGGCGGACTTTATTGCCAAATTGCAAATTGCTTTGAAAGAAGCTAACGAGACCGGTTACTGGCTTGAACTGCTTTACAAAACCGACTATATTAGCGAGCAAACATATAAAGCGTTCGATTCTTCTTGCGCGAGCATAAGAGTAATGCTGATTTCATCCATCAATACGGCAAAGTCCAAAGGGTAATGAAGAATCATATATCTTTTGCGGTCTGAAAGACAGCCGTATATTTATATTTACAAAAACACTCGCATAGAGATTGTGTTATCCTCAACGCAACGCCCCGTTGCTTTTCAAGGCGACTTTTCTGTGTTATGATGTGTTACGATGAAATCAGGAGGTGATTCGATGGCTACGAAGGATGTTATTTACGAGCTTCGCACGAAAGCGGGGCTTTCGCAGGACGAGCTTGCCGAAAAGGTTTTCGTGACGCGGCAGGCGGTATCGAGATGGGAAACCGGTGAAACGGTGCCGAATACCGAGACGCTGAAGCTGCTGTCCGAGCTGTTCGGCGTGTCCATCAACGCGCTGCTCGGCGTGCCGCAAAAGCGCATCTGCCAATGCTGCGGCATGCCCCTGGAGGACGGTATCATCAGCCGGAATGCGGACGGTACGCCGAACGCGGATTACTGCAAGTGGTGCTATGCCGACGGCACGTACACGTACAGCGACATGGACGATCTGATCGACGTCTGCGTAAAGCACATGATCGGCGACGACTTCACCGAGGAGCAGGCGCGCGCGTATCTCAAGCAGGCGCTTCCGCAGCTCGATTACTGGAAACGTTACGAGGAGCTTTCCGACGACGGACAGTTCGAGGCGTTCAAAGCAAAACTGATCGAGGAAATCAACAATCTCGGGGTCGAGGGCATGCCGAAGCTGGAAAGATTGAACGCGCTCGTCGGGCGCTTTGTGAATCTCGAATACCGGCTGCCGAACGGCATGAAGGCGAAGTTTCTGGACGACAATACGACGTATCTCGGGAATCAGCTCGAACCCGAATTCGGCGGCGATCGGTGCTTCGGCGTGCTTGCGAACATGGAATTCATCCTGATCTGCACCTACGCGGCGGACGGCGCCGACCCGGAGCTTGTGCTCTACAAAAAGAGATAGAACAGAAAAGAACGGATCCCGGCAAAATGCCGGGATCTTTGCTTTACGGAGTTTTATACTTTGCAATCAGAGCGTTCATGTCGCTGTCGGATACCTTGAAAAACTTCTTGAGCTTTTCGATCATGACGTCGCGCCTGCCCTTGATGAAGGATCGGTCCAGATCCACATTCTTGCGCCACGTATCCATCGAGGACGGTTCCTTCCATCGACTGATCTGCCGCGGCATTTCGGGTTCGTATTCCGCGACCATCTGATCGATCAGGTTCAGGAGCCGCTCGGTATCGTACTGCGTATACAGGATCTCCACATAGCGTTCCACGAACCGATCGCAGAAGCCCTTGTTGGATTTCAGCGCCGCAAAGACGTAGAATTTCGACTGATATCCATGCGGCGACGTGACCGGATTAAAGGAGAAATACTTATCCAACACGTCTGTGCGCTTGACGTCGCGCATCGTATAATCGAGGTCGAACAGCAGCGGACGCCATTTGATCGAGCCGCGCACGCGCCAGTATTTCTGGTTGATCATGTCGGTATCGCAGAAATAGGTGCGAGCGATCAAATAGTCGATGAAATAGTCCACGTCGATCTTTTCGAGATACTCGGCATACTTCGCGTCGTCCGACAGATTCAGCTTGTAGGCGGAATCGCGCAGTTTTTTCCAGTCGTCGCTGCTTCCCTGCGTCGCGACGTCGCCGTTAAAGCGGACGAGGTCCACAAGCTCCGTATCGGAGCCGTAATGCGTTTCGAGATAATCGGCGTTCAGGTCCTCACCAAGCTCATACAGCCCGTAATACTTGCCGTTCACGTACAGCGCCGTCGCGCGGGAGTTCGCCGCTTCAACGTTCATGCCGATGCTCGCACGGGATACGAACGAATCGCAGATGCGCGATCTTCCGATATCCTGTCCGCCGTTGCGGAGAACAAGCGCGCCGAACGACGTGACCGCATAATCCGGAAACAGCGGGTATTCAAGCGTTCCCATGCCGTACTGTCCGCGCAGATGGATCGAGAACGATTTCTGAGAATACTTCAGCGTCCCCTGTCCCTTGCAGCGCACGTCCGCCGGAAAGCTTGTGCCGATCAGCCCGTCTGGCTCATAATAATTGAACTGCGCTTTGCGCTCGGTCCCCTTGATCTGCTTATGCAGCGTGACCTTATAAACCGTATTGAAGTCGTTCGGGTCGATCGCCATGCAGACGACCGGCACCTGATGCGGCTCCTCGAAGAGATAATGATAGGTGACGATCTCGCTTCTTAAATGCCCGTCCGAGTACGCGACCGCGCGGATGACCGTGTTTTTTGAAATGCCGATCGGCCCGTCATATCGCTTGCTCCCCTGCGTCGGCTCGCTGCCGTCCGTCGTATACCGGATCTCGGCGTTCGGATTCGGACAGGTCAGCACGAGCGAAAACGCATCCGTCTGATACAGACCGGTCTCCGAAAAAACCGGTTGGCTCGTATAACCCGGATAACGCGAATCGCTGTTCGGCTGTCCCTTTGTCTTTTGTGTGAAAAATACGCGGCGGGTATGGTTGTCGCCCTCGATTCGTCCGCTCGAAATGCCGTTTCTTTGCGCGCCGGTCTGAAACGCGTCGCGGATCATGCCGGACGGATCGGACAGGTACAGCGTTTCCCCGCTCGGATCGACGCCGAAATTGCCGTCGCCGTCCTTGCGGTTGACCGACGAGCTCGTCGTTTCGATCACGGCATAGCTGCCCGCGGCGATCGACAGCGTCGAAATGCGGAATTTCTGCGGATTCTTCAATGAATCGCTCAGATACCAGCCGGAAAGAGAGAGCTCCGTATCCGCGCCGTTATACAGCTCGATCCAGTCCTTTTCGCTGCTTCCCCGATCGTGAATGGCGCATACCTCGGAGATGTATACGCCGTCAGGTTGAAAAAAACCGATCGCCTCCGCGGTCTTCTCCGCGTGCCCGTTCGGCTCGCCCGGCGTGGGATAGCGGTAGTAGACCTGTTCGTTGTTCTCATCAAGACCGACCGAGGTGTTGTCAAAAAGCTCGGGGATCGTCACCCAGTCGAGCTCGCCCGTTTCGGAATTGTAAAGGAAGAGCGTCTCGCCCGTGCCGAGGGAAAAGCTTGCGTGCAGCTCGGTCGTGATGTACGTCTTGCCGGACAGGAAAACGATGAGATAGCCGTTTCCCGCAACAGTCGCGGTTTCCGGCAACGCCCATTTCATCAGGTTTTTCGGATTGTCGGAAAGATACCAGCCGGAAAGCGCGATCGGCTGATCAGTCGTATTGTGAAGTTCGACCCAGTCCGAACGCTCGCCTTCGGCGTCCGTGATGCTGTACGCGTTGTTCGCAAGCGCTTCGCTGATGCGCAGATCTGTCGGACGCTTGGCGTTCACGGTCGGATCGACCGGCTCGCCGTCCTTGTCGTCCTTTTGTTCCGGAACCGGCGTCTCGTCCGGGCGGTACGGCGGATCATTCGTGATATCCGCCGTGTTCGCTTCGCCGGGCGTCGGCGTCTCGCAATAGCCGAACGAGCCGTCCGTGCGGCGGGCGTACGTTACGTCCTTATACGGAATCTCGGGCATGACGACCGTTTCGAGTTCGAACCCGTTCGGATCATAGAGATACAGCGTTTCGCCGTAACGGCTGACGCCGAGATCGACACAGACGTGCTGATCCTTCGTTTCGCAGTCCTTTTCGCAGCAGTACACGATGAGATACCCGTTTGCGGGCAGCACGCCGTAAAGATTCGCGTCGTCGTAATCGCTCGGCTTGTCGCAGAGCGTGAAGCCGGAAAGGTCAATGTCCCGGTTCGTCGTGTTATGCAGCTCGATCCAGTCGTTTTTCAGGCATCCGCCGCAAAGCAACGTCGTATTGCGCGCGGAAATCTCGCTGATCTCAACGCCTGTCATCGGCGTCGGCTCCTCCGGCTCTTTCGGCTCCGGCTGGATATCCGTGATCTTCGTCGTGTTCGCTGCGCCCGGCGTCGGCGCGTCGCAGTAGCCGTAGGTGCCG
>JAFZIH010000003.1 GCA_017554455.1 Clostridia bacterium
CGCATCGCTCGCCCGCACGTATAAGAACCTGTCCGGCGAGCAGCTTCCTACGCATAATCTCAAAGCGACGTTCTACCGCGACGAAAGCGGCGCGCGTGAGGATTGCTGGAAGATCACCGGCGAGGGCTTCCATATCGTGATCTCCGCGTATTCCGGCAACGTGATCTCCTTTGCAGGTGCGATTCCCTGCAAGGACCTGCTGTCGATCCCGTATGAGAAGATGGGTGAAGAAGAATACGAAGCGGCAACGAAGATCATCGCGGAAGATTTGATCCTTTCGCTCGGCTCGTTCGTCGGCGACGAAACGGGAAAGACCGCCAAGGAGATCGACGTCAACGCGGTTTACGATTATCATTGCTGCACGATGGATATCGTGCTCGAGGACGGCACGTGGTACGAATGTTACTACTATGACGGTGTGCTCAAGGAGATCTGGTACTACGCCGACGAGCATATGTTTATGGAAATGCCGCAGGGCTGGGTCGCGGGCGGCGTGTACATCAACAGTTACACGGGCAAGCCGTATATCCCCGAATACCGCAGCTGGGACGGCGATCTGCACGTCAAGCCGCGTCCCGAAAACTGAACAGTTTCCTCCGTAAATAAAAACGGTCCCCCGGTTTTGCCGGGGGATCATTCATTCTGTTATTTTATAAACCTCGCCGCAAACGGTCTGACCCTTTCTACGGCTGCCTATTCGTGTCTTAATGCGTCGATCGGGTCCAGCCGCGCCGCGCGGTAGGCGGGGATCGCGCCGAAGAGCATGCCGATCACGAACGAGAACACGACGGTGAGGATCACGATATACCAGCTGATGAAGATCGGTACGCCCGACACCTTTGAGATGCCGTAGGCAAGCCCGATCCCCACAAGTACGCCGATGACGCCGCCGAGACAGGTCAGCACGCCCGCTTCGATCAGGAACTGCGCTGAGATGCGCCGCCTGCGCGCGCCGAGTGCTTTTTTCAATCCGATCTCCGGCGTGCGCTCGGTGACCGACACAAGCATGATGTTCATAACGCCGATGCCGCCGACGATGAGCGAGATCCCCGCGACAAGGATCAGCTGCCGGTTCGTCGCGCTACTTAGCTCCTGCAGATTCTTTGCCTGTTCCAGAAGGTCCTCGCTCTTATAGCGGATCTCCGGATTCTCCTGTTGGATCGTGTCGTTCAAGACCTCCTCGGCTTTCCGGCCCGCCGTCGTCATGGAATCGGTATCCCTGGCGCGGATCACGAGCGAGAGCGGTTCGTCGTAGCGGAACAACACCGGCCATGTGGAGAACGGGATTAACACCTTGCCGCCGGAGGAGGTATTGTAAGTGAAGTATTCATCAAGCGTCGTCACCGTCGGGCGGAAGCTTGACGCGGGCGTGAATTCGCCGATCACGACGAACGGTTCACCGCAGATGTCGATCGTTTTGCCGACCGGATTCGCGCCGGCAAACAGCGCGGCGGAGACCGTCTCGTCGATCATGGCGACCTTGCGGAAGTTCTTGCAATCGCTTTCGGTCAAACTGCGTCCCGCGCGGATCGTGTAGCCGTACACCGCAGGATAGGATTGATCGACGCCGTAGATCGTGCCGGCGGAAAGCGCGCTGCTGCCGCTTCGGATCTGTCCGTAGGCGTCGCGCTGCGCGTAGTATGCCGCGCTTGCGACCTCGGGAATCGCGCGGACCTCCTTAAGCGTCTCTTCCGTCAGCGCCGGGATATACTCCGGCAGGGTCGACCACGCGCTTTCAAAGGGATAATCGCCCTGATACAGACGGACCGTCACGACGTTCGAGCCGGAGCCGACGAGGTTATCCTTGATCTGCTCATTCGTGCCCATGATCGTGGAGGAGATCGCGATGATGCTTGCGATGCCGATGATGATGCCGAGCATCGTCAGCGCGCTTCTGAGCTTGTGGGAGCGAATACCGTCAATGGCCTCGCGGAAGTTTTCCAACATCGAAAGCACCTCCTTACCAGCCGCCGTAGAAGACACCGCCCTTCGCGTCCTCGACAGGGCTGCCTTCCTTGCAGTTCTTGTCGTACGGGAACGCGATACGGTCCTCCGGTGAGATCGGCGAACCGATCAGCTCAACGTATTCGTTCATGCGGCTGCCGGTTTCGACGGTGTACTTTACGAGCACGTTGTCCTCGTTCGCGGCAAACAGACAGGTCACGCCGTTGATCTCGCGCAAAAACGCTTCATGCAGATAAATTGTTCCCTGCTCAAACAGTGAGGAACTGTTTGAAAACTCGATGTACTCGCCGACGCCGGGGATCACGTCGCCGGTGATGTCAAGGATCAACTGATATCCGGAGGAGTTCGGATTGCCGTTTCCGGAATAGCTGGTGGAAATCGGCATGGTGCCGACCTGCGCGACCCGCGCGGTCACGGTATCCTGCATCTGATAGGAGAAGCCGGAAAGCTCGGTGCCGACCGGATACTTCGAAAGCTCGTCTTCGCCGACGATCACGCTGATGTGCAGTCCCGTGCCGCCGCGTACCTCAACAAGCACCTCGCCGAGCGAAACGTCGTCCGGCTGCATGGCATTCAGGACCGTGCCGTTGATCTCGGAATACAGGATGCCGTCCAATCCGCTGCTTTCTGCTTTTTCGATATCAAGCACAAGCTGACGGTAGAGCAGCTCGTCCTGACGGATGCTCGCCGCGATCTCTTTTGCGCGCGCGGCGCGCTCGTCCTTCGTCATATGTGCCGCTTCGTCGTAAGGCGTGGGGGTCGGGGTCGCCGTGGGCTTTTTGGTCGGCGTGCGCCGCGGCGTTGCCGTGCGTCTCGGCGTTGCTGTGCGTCTCGGCGTTGCCGTGCGTCTCGGGGTAGGCGTCGGCGTGCGCGTCGGTGTAGGCGACGGCGTATTTGTCGGCGTAGGTGACGGGGTAGGCGACGGCGTAGATGACGGCGTAGGCGTCGGGGTAGGTGTGGGGGTAGGCGTTTCCGTGGGTTCCGCGCTTGCCGTGGCCGTAGCCGTTGCGGTCGGTTCCGCACTTGCCGTGGCCGTAGCCGTTGCGGTCGGTTCCGCGCTTGCCGTGGCCGTAGCCGTTGCGGTCGGTTCCGCACTTGCCGTGGCCGTAGCCGTTGCGGTCGGTTCCGCGCTTGCCGTGGCCGTTGCTGTTGCAGTCGGTTCCGCACTTGCGGTGGCCGTAGCCGTTGCGGTCGGTTCCGCGCTTGCCGTGGCCGTTGCCGTTGCGGTCGGTTCTGCGCTTGCAGTGGCCGTTGCCGTTGCGGTCGGTTCCGCACTTGCGGTGGCCGTTGCCGTTGCGGTCGCGGTCGGCGTGGGTGTTGCGCTTGCCGTTGCGGTCGGCGTGGGTGTTGCGCTTGCCGTTGCGGTGGCCGTCGGCGTCGGTTCAACCGGTTGAACCGTCACGGTAAAGGAGAACGTGCCGTCCGGCGCGAACGTGAGATCGACCGTAAAGCGCTCGGCTTTCAGCGTGACGTACCGGTTCGCTTCCTGCGATGCGGCGAGTTCGGACTGCGCTTTCAGAAACGCGTTCGAAACTGTCGTGCCGGGCGAATACGGATAGACGACCGGGTCGGTATCGGTGCCTTCGCCGCCGATCGGCGGGTCGGGAGGATAGATGGGGTCTTCTCCGGACGCATCCGGGTCCGCACTCGACGTCGGTGCGGGAGAAGACGCGGGTTCGCCTTTGAGATCGACCGAGAAAGAGACCTCCTCGGACGGTGTGACCGAAAGCAGGATCTCCGCCTCGGGCAGTACGATCCGTACGAAAACGGCGGACGCACTTTCCGCGGCCTGCGCAATAAGCGATCGGATAAAGGAGTAGGTCACGGAAGCGGCTGCTTCGAATTCGTACACGTACGGATCCTCCTCGGTGCCGCTTCCGCTGACGGGCGCAGTCGGATCGTCGCCCGCCCGGAGTGACAGGCGTCTTGCTCCGCCGGCGTCTTCGGCGGACGCCGATTTGCGCGTCGGAGAGGGGGTCGGCGTGGGCGACGGCGTCGGCGTCAGAAGCGGGCTCGGATAGTCCGTGCCGGAGAACCGTTTATAGTCGACGTATTCGGCACGGAGCTGGTTTTCGAGCTTCTTCAGCTCCAACTCGTTTTCTTCAAAGGAAAGCTGTGCGCGCGTCGAATCGTAGCGCAGCAGCGGATCGCCGACGGAAACGACGTCGCCCGGCGACACGAGCACCTCCAAAACATTGCGGTCGCTGCTCTTTGTGATGATCTGGGACACGTCCGAGGTCACGATGCCGTACAGATACGACTGGTTCGGCATGTAGGACATCATCCAGTTCATGGCGGGATAGACCTCGCACGGGGTCGGCTTACGGAGCTTTACATAGGCAAAGATGCTGCCGCCGAACAGCGCGGCGCACAGGACGCTGATGAGAACGATCTTTAATACCCGTTTCATCTTCATTGTGCATCGCCTCCCGAAAGACAACCGTCATAGATATGGAGCATGCGGGAAGCGCGTTCCGCCACTGCGAGCTCATGCGTGATCATGATGATGGACATGCCGCGCGCATGCAGTTTATCGAAAATATCCATGATCTGCTGACCTGACTTCGAATCCAGCGCGCCGGTCGGCTCGTCGGCAAGGAGCAGCTTCGGCCGCATGCAGATCGCCCGCGCGATCGCCACACGCTGGCATTGACCGCCGGAAAGCTGCGTGGGGAAAAAGTCCATGCGATCCTCCAGCCCGACTTCACAAAGCGCCTGTTCCGCGCGTGCGCGCCGTTCCTTTTTCGGCACGTTTCCGTACAGCAGGGGCAGCGCGACGTTTTCCCACGCCTTGCGCTGCGGCAGAAGATGGAACGACTGGAACACGAAGCCGATCTTTTCGTTGCGGATCTTCGCCATCTCGGCGTCGGACGCGCGGCTGTTATCCACGTCCTCAAAATAATAGGTCCCGGCGGTCGGCGTGTCGAGATAGCCGAGGAGGTTCATCAGCGTCGATTTTCCGGAGCCGGAGGGTCCCATGATCGCGCAGTACGCGCCTTCTTCCATGGTAAAATTGACGTCATGCAGCACCGGGACCGGCCGGTCCGGTGTGCCGTATGTTTTTTCGATGTGTTCGAGACGGATCAGCATATCACCCTCCGAAGGTCACGACGTCGCCGCCGTCTGAGGTATCCCAAGTACCGGTCATGCCGTCGTCGGGGATCGCGGTCATGCCGCCGTTATCGCCGGAATCCGTGTACGCCGTTTCCGTCGCAAGCATACCGGCGTGGACCGTTTCGTCCGGGAACGCGATGCGGTCCCGTCTGGCAAGTCCGACGAGGATCTCATAGCACTCGGTCTGTTCGTCATAGTTCCCGACCGCGACGGCGCGCTTTTCGATGCGCCCGTCCGCGTCGGCTGCCCATACAAAGAATCTGCCGTTTTCCTCGAAAAGGAACGCGGCCGGCAGCATCAGCGCGGTGCTCGTATCCGTATCCGTATTGAGGTCGATCACGACGTGCTGACCGATCATCAGGCCTTCGATGCTTTCCGGCTCTACATAGAACGCATACTTGCTGGTGCGTTCGCCGCCGTCGTAGTAGTACACAGCGCTCTGGCTGTTGTCGGGCGATTCGGTGTCGATGCGGTAGATCGTGCCGCGCATGATGCGGTCGTTCACGCGCGAGCGGATCAGGACCGGCATGCCGACGTAGAGCGTGTAGATCGTCTGTTCGTTCACGGTGCCCTTGACGCAGAACGCCGTGCCGGCGATGATGGTGATGTAGGCGCTGCTGCCGTCGCCGTAGCCGTAGCCGAACGGATCATAGGAACCGGAATTGTCGCGCACGGAGCGCACCGTTCCGGTCACGGGGGAGAGGACTTCGCTTGCGTCGATCACTTCGCGCATTTCGTTCGCGCGGCGGTGCTTGTCTTCGAGATCGAACTCCGCCTTACGGATGTCCAGTTCGACCGTCTGGATGTCGAGCTCGATCGCGTATTTCTCGTCTTCCTTCGCCTTTTTAAGCTTCGTGTTGAGCGCGCTCAGCTGGTCGCGGTATGTACGGAGGTTGTTTTCCACACCGGAGATGTCGATTTCGATCTGCGCGTACTGGAGCTCCAGATCGTCCACGTCATAGCAGAACAGCGGATCGCCCTCCCGGATCTTGCTGCCGGCGGAAACATAACATTCCTTGACGGGCATGCTGCCGGTGGGATTGATCTCGATGACGTCCTTCGCTTCGACGATGCCGTTGTACTGCGCGTAAAGCCCGACGCTGCCGCTGCCGATGATCGCCGAAACGGACTGCACGTAGGCGGTTTCCTTGCTGCCTCCGAAATCCCGCTGATATAGATAATATACGCCCCCGCCGAGCAGGGTAAGCACCAGAAGGAGCGTGATGATCCGCTTCCAACCGCTGCGTTTTTGTTTCATAATGCACCTCGCATACAAAATCTCTTTCTATCATACCACATATCCACGCGTTTTGTTGCACTATTTTTTCGATTCTTCGTAAAATTTACAATACATATGCAGCGACCCTGCGGCATGCGCGAAACGCCCGGGCGTAACCTCACATTACATTGAACAGGAAATGCGCCTTTGCGGACATGAATTTCATGGACATTTCGGAACGGCTGTGCTATGATATATTTGAAAATATCGAGTTTTGCGGAGGCAAGTATGCTGATCGACAACCGAATCCTCGTCGGCAAGGGCGAGACCGAAGCGTTTATCCTTCCCGAAATGGCAAACCGCCACGGGATGATCGCCGGCGCGACCGGCACGGGGAAGACCATTACGCTGAAGGTCATGGCGGAATCGTTTTCCGACCTCGGCGTTCCGGTATTCCTGGCGGACGTCAAGGGAGATCTCTCCGGCTGTGTCAAGCCGGGTGAGATGACCGACAAGATCGCAAAGCGGCTCGAAAACGTCGGCGTCGATCCAGACACGTTCGAAATGCGCCGCTATCCCGTGCGCTTCTGGGACGTGTACGGCGAGGGCGGACACCCGGTCCGCACGACGGTCAGCGATATGGGCGCGGAGCTTTTGTCCCGCCTTCTGGGACTGAGTGACGTACAGACCGGCGTACTGTCGATCGCGTTCCGCGTGGCGGACGACAACGGCTGGCTTCTCATCGACCTCAAGGACCTGCGTGCTATGGTCGCCTATATTACCGAGCACGCGGGCGAGCTTCTGCATCAGTACGGCACGATCAGTAAGCAATCCGCCGGCGCGATCCAGCGCGCGCTCCTGCAACTTGAGGATGCGGGCGGGAATCTGTTCTTCGGCGAGCCCGCGATCGACCTTCATGACTGGATGCAGACCGACGAGGACGGACGCGGCTACATCAACGTGTTCCATTGCGCAAAGCTCTATCAAAGCCCGCTGCTTTACTCGACCTTCATGCTTTGGCTTTTAGCCGAGCTTTTTGAACAGCTTCCCGAGGTCGGCGATCTCGAAAAGCCGAAGCTCGTGTTCTTCTTCGACGAGGCGCATCTGCTGTTTTCCGACGCAAAGAAAGCGCTCCGCGACAAGGTCGAGCAGGTCGTGAAGCTGATCCGTTCGAAGGGGGTCGGCGTCTACTTCATCTCGCAGCAGCCGTCGGATCTGCCGGACCCGGTGCTTGCGCAGCTATCTAACCGCGTCCAGCACGCGCTCCGCGCCTATACGCCTGCCGAGCAGAAGGCGATCAAGACCGCCGCGGCGACGTTCCGCGTGAACCCGAAATTCAATACAGAAGAGGTTTTAAGCGAGCTCGGCACCGGCGAAGCGCTGGTGAGCTTCCTCGATGCGAAGGGCCGTCCGTCGATCGTCGAGCGCTGCACGATCCTGCCGCCGCAGTCCATGATGGGCATTATCGACGACGAGCGCAGAAAAGCCGAGATCATGGCGGACACGCTCTACGGCAAATATGACGAGGCGGTCGACAACGAATCCGCCTACGAGATCCTGACCGGCAAGGCGGAAGCCGACGCAAAGGAAAAGGCCGAGGCCGCCGAACGCGAGGCCGAGGAGAAGGCGCGTGAAAAGCAGGAAAAGGAAGAAGCGAAGGCGAAGGAAAAAGCCGAAAAGGAAGAAGCGAAAGCCAAGGAAAAGGCCGAAAAGGAAGCGCAGCGCGAGAAGGCAAAGAAGAAGAAAAAGACGACTTCCGCACTCGGCAAGGTCGCCTCGTCCGCCGCCACATCCATCGGACGGCAGGTCGGCAATTCCCTGTTCCGCGGGATCCTGGGGACGCTCAAAAAGCTGTTTTAAGGGAAACACGTTTGCGCAGCAAACATATCGTGCTGTGAAGCGGTATATCGTGTTTGCGCAGCAAATATATCGTGCGGCGTTGCCGCATATCGTTTTGACTGCGCTTTGTGCAGGCGATATGCCTTCGGCACGATATTCTTTTGGAACGATATGTCCCGGACGGGACGCGATATGCGCCTGCGGCGCATCAATTCACGAAAGGAGAACGCTATGCCGCTGTATTGTGAGAATTGCATGAAGCTCGTGGAGGGGCCGATCTGCCCCACTTGCCGGAATCGGAAGCTAAAAGAGGTCGAGCCCGGCGATTTCTGCCTCGTTGCGGAGGTACATTACATGCAGGCGGAAATGCTGAAGGAGCTCTTCCGTGACAACGATATCCCCTGCACGGACCGATCCGTACTCGGCGCGGGGATCACCGTGAACCTCGGCGTGAACGTGGGATATACCCGGCTGTACGTGCCGTATGACCGGCTGGACCTTGCAAAGGAACTTTACGACGCCTACTTCAATGCACCGGACATACCGGAGGAGCAGGAAGCGCCGCGTACGCTTTTGATCGGGCACGTTTACCGTCACTTCAAGGGCGGGCTGTATCGCGTCGAGGACGTCGCAAGGCATTCGGAAACGCTCGAAGAATACGTCGTGTACCGCAAGCTCTATGATGACAAATCGCTCTGGATCCGTCCGAAGGAGATGTTTTTGTCCCCGGTCGACCGGGAGAAGTATCCGGACGCTATGCAGGATTATCGCTTTGAGCCGGTCGAGGAAAACAACGCAGAGGATCCTGAATAATCGGTAAATTTCTGTATAATTTCGCAATCACCGTATACGTTTGTATGCGGTGATTTTGCATGGTTTTTCTTGATATCCAATGTAAAAATCACGAAAAATATTCATACAATGTTTGCATTTTCAAGCGCACGGTGTTATACTCGCATTGCCATCAAGAGTGCGCGAGAGACAAGCTTTATGACCGCACAGCAACCTGCCTGAGTAAGGTGCTAAAACTTGTTGATGGCACGTCAAAGAACAACGGGGCTGTTAGGAAGCGATTCCTAAAGCCCCTTTTACATTTCCGGCATTGCGGTCAATCGAAGAACAGCGACGAAAGGAGCAGCCCGGTCACGACCGAGGTGAAAAGGGAAAGGAGCGCCGCGGGCACGGCAAAGCGGGTCTTTTTGATCCCGACACTGCCGAAGTACAATGCAAGCGTATAGAAGACCGTTTCCGACGAGCCGAGGAGTACGCTTGCGGTAAGCCCTGTGCGCGAGTCCGGACCGTACTGCGTGAAGATATCGGAAAGAGCTGCAAGCGCGGCGCTGCCGGAAAACGGACGCACGACGAGCAGGGGCACGAGCGCGGGATCGACGCCGAGCACATTGAGCGCGGGGGAGAGAAACGAAGACAGCAGATCGAACGCGCCGCTTGCGCGAAACACCGCCATCGCCGCCGAAAAGACCGCGAGCGTCGGCAGGATCGTCTTCATAAGCGGGATCGCCTGCGCCGCGCCCTCGCAAAACGCCTGAAAAATGTTGACGCGGCGGAAGGCGGCATACACAAGCAGAAGTATAATCAGGATCGCGACCGGCATTGGCGTGTAAACGTAAGGCAGAGCATGACGGCAACGAGCGTAGCCGCAAAGGAGCTGAGAAGCGTCGGAACGACGACGGCAAGCGGCCGTACGGAACCGCAGCTTGCCCTTAGCCCCACGAGTGTTGCGGGAAACAGCTCGAGACACGAGGCGTTGACGACCAGCAGCGTGCACATTTCGTTCGTGGCGACGCCCGGATGCGGGTTTGATTCGTTCAAAAGCCGCATGGCACGAAGACCATAGGGCGTTGCGGCGTTGCCCATGCCGAGCATGTTGGCGGCAAGGTTCAGGGAGATCGCTTCTTTTGCTTTGCCCGCGTTCGGAAAGAGCAGGGAGAGCGCGGGCGAAAGCAGCCGGGACAGCGTTCGGATGAGCCCCGCCTTTTCTGCAATGTTGAGGAGCCCCATCCAGATAAGATACGCGCCCGATAGCCGCAGAACGGTATTGATGGCGTCGGACGCGCCGCTTTGCAGCGCGGCGAGCACGCCGTCGGCGGTACCCGAAAGCAGCGAAACGCCGATCCCGGCGAGCAACAGAAACAGGATCACGATGTTCATGGTCCATCGTATGACGAAAATGCGACGGAAAAGCGTCTTTTTTGAAAACGATCGCAAAAAAGTCACACAAATTGCGTTTCATCTGTTATAATGCTAAACGGATATTTATCACCTGAGGTTTTAGCATATGAAAAAAGGGATTTGTCTTATTCTGATCCTGTTTATGCTGATCGGCGCGATGCTGCCGCTCGGCTGTACGACGTCGCACGGAAACGGCAGCGACGTCTGTCTTGCGTTCATCGAATACATCGCGGAGGGCAGCTACGGCGCGGCATACGATCTTCTGAGTGATTCGGTCAAAAATACGACCGGCAAGGACACGAAGGCGGGGGATCCGATGATCTCCGCAAAGGAGTTTGCCGAAAAGTACCAGCAGATCTTCGACGCGGTGGGTCTTCATGAGATCAGCTACGTTGTTCGCACCGTATCCGACGCGTCGATCACGAGTTCGGTCGATTTTCAGATGACGTACGATACTTCGCTCGGCGAGATGACGAACGACTACACGATCAACGCGCTGTACGAAAGCGGACGCTGGGGCATCCAATGGACGCCGGCGCTCATTTTCCCGACGATGGAATGGGGGGACAAGCTGCTGGTCGGCGTCAACTACCCGAAGCGCGGCGAGATCTTCGACTGCAACGGCGAACTGCTCGTGAAAAACCTTTCTCCGGTCACGGTCTTCTGCGTTCCCAACCAGATCCCGGCGGATGAAAAGGAAGCGGTTTTAAAGCAGATCCTTTCGATCCCGGTATTAAAACCCTCCGGCACACCGCAGGAGGAATACGAGGATATCGTGAAAAAGGCGATCTACAGCACCAACTCCTCCGCGGTCATCGCAAAGCTTTATCCCGATCAGATGGATGAAACGCTCGAGGAGAAACTGCTTTCGATCACAGGCATCGGTATCGACCGCAACGGCGCCATGACGTCCACACGCTTCCGTGCGTACCCGTACGGACGGAGCGCGTCCCACCTTTTGGGTTTTGCGTCCGTCATGTGGGAAGCGACGTGGAAGGAGATCGAAAAACGCCGCCGCGGCGAGACCGTGGCCGAGCCGTCGGGATTGATCTCGGACGACGATATCTGGGTCTATGAAAAGGACAGCTGGATGGGATACGTCGGGCTCGAACAGGAATATGAAGATCTGCTGCGCGGTGAAAAGGGCGGCTACGCGTACATTCAGGGCATCGACGGCACGAACCGGCAGACACTGTACAACAACCCCGCAAAGGACGGACAGGATCTGCACCTGACGCTGGACATCAAGATGCAGCAGCGCGTCGAGGAGGTCGTGAAAACCGTCGTCTATACGGACAACATCACCGGCACGGTGATCGTCATGAACCCCAAGACCGGCGCGGTCGAGGCGCTGTACTCCTTCCCGGACTATGACGTGGAGGCATTCAGTCGCGGCGCAGTCGGTACGGAAGCGTATGAAGCGCTCAAAGAAGACCCGCAGACGCCGATGTTGAACCGCGCGATCCAAGGTCTTTATGCGCCCGGATCATCGTTCAAGCCGTTCACCGGCGCCGGCTCGCTCGAGGCGGGCATTGTCACGCCGGAAACGACCTTCCCCGAGGAGGAGATGCAGAACATCCACAACGCGCGCTACAAGACCTCAAGCGGCTACAAGGACGTGTGGGAGGTCAAAAAGGGCAGTTACGCTTATACCGGCATCGACGAGATCACGCGTACCGGCAACTCCAACCGTCATACGCCGATGAACATGGAATCGAGCATCATCGACTCGGACAATATCTTTTTCTCGTGGCTTGCGATCAAGCTCGGCTGGGATCGGTTCAAAGAATATCTTACGTACATCGGCATGGGCGAGAACGTTCCGTTTGATCTGCCGACACAGAAGTCGCAGATCAAGAACGAGGAAAGCGTCGAAACCTACAATCTGCTTGCGATGAGCGGATACGGACAGGGCGAGCTTCTGGTGACTCCGCTGCAGATGGCGTGCTATATCGCCGCGTTCCGCAATGAGGGCAAGGCGCCGGTCCCATATATCGTCGATTCCATCTGGCAGGCGGAGGGGCAGAACTACACCGAAACGTACCGCCATACGGAGAGCACGACGTGGAAAACGATCTGCTCCAAGACAAACGCGGAAACGATGGCGAACATGATGATCGGCGTATGCAAGCTTCCGCAGGACCACGGCGGCACGGCGCGCAACCTCGGCGTTCGCTCGTTCGTGATCGCGGGCAAGACGGGAACGGCGGAGGTCGGCAACAAGAAAGACAAGAATTCGCAGTCCAAGAAGGAGATCGCGTGGTTCACCGGGTTCCGGCAGGCGAACAAGGACGGCTCCGAGGTAAAGCCGGAGGACGAACGTCTGGTGCTCGTCATGCTCGAGCTCGACATGGAAAATCTGCCGGAGGAATACGCGCTGATGAAGTTCGTTATCGCGCGCGTGCTTCTGAAGGACGACGAACTGACCAAGCCCGGCGAAACGAAGCTTGCGATCATTTCGTCGACCGGCAGCGGAAACTGAGACGCTTTTGCGCATAGGATAGGATCAAGGGGGAGAACAGGATGAAGAAAACCATCGTCTTTACGGGCGGCGGCACGGCGGGGCACGTGACGCCGAACCTCGCGCTGATCGAACAACTCGACCGTGCGGAATGGGACATTCACTATATCGGCACGTCCGGCATGGAAAAGGACCTCATGGCCCCGGTCCCGGGCGTGACGTATCACGAGATCGACTCCGGCAAGCTGCGCCGCTATGCAAGCTTGAAAACGCTTTCCATGCCGATCCACGTGCAAAAAGGGTATCATCAGGCAAAGCATATCTTAAAGGAACTGAAACCCGCCGTGCTGTTTTCGAAGGGCGGTTACGTTTCCGTACCCGTCGTGGCGGCGGCAAAGGGGATCTGTCCCGTGCTGACGCATGAATCAGACTACACGCCCGGGCTTGCGAATAAGATCGACGCGCACTTTGCGGATAAGGTGCTCGTGACGTTTGCGGACACCGTTCCGTTTGTGAAGGGCAATAAAGGCGTGCATACCGGAACGCCGATCCGTCCGGAACTGTACCGCGGCTCGCGTGAAAAGGCGCTTGCGTTTACCGGACTTTCGGGGCAAAAGCCCGTGCTGCTCGTGACCGGTGGGAGCTTAGGCGCACTTTCGGTCAACATTGCCGTGCGCGAAGCGCTGCCTGAACTCTTGAAAACCTTCGACGTCGTGCATCTTTGCGGCAAGGGCAAGCTGGACGAAACCGTCAAAGCGCACGGCTACGTGCAGTATGAATACGTCAAGGACGAGATGGCGGACCTCTTCGCGCTTTCTGACGTCGTCGTGTCCCGCGCCGGCGCAAACGCCGTGTTTGAGCTGCTTGCGCTTAAAAAACCCATGCTGCTTCTGCCGCTTTCGGGCGCCTCTACGCGCGGCGACCAGGAGCTGAACGCGGAATACTTCAAAAAGCGCGGCTACGCCCGCGTGCTTCTCGCAAACGAGGTCAGTGCACAGAGCATTCTGAAAGAAGCTCTTGCGCTGTACGACGCACGGGAACAGTATATCGAAACCATGAAAAACGCAGAGGGCGTTGACGGAACCGAAACGATCCTCCGCATGATCTTCGAAGCGGCGAACGCATGACGGCGGCGGAACTTGTTGCAAAACTGAACGGTGAAACGACGGTCGAAGCGCTCTCCGCGCTCTGCACGATTGCAAAGACGAAGCAGGGCAGGGCGGAGATCGAGCAAGCGCTCGGCGACCGGTCGATCCTCGGTACGCTTGCAAAAAGCGATTCGCCGAAAGCGCGCAAGAATGTCTATCGGCTTATCGGCACGCTTGAAAACGAGACGGACGTGCCGCTTTTAACTTCTGCGCTTGAAACAGAAGCGACGCTCTTTGCCGTGCCGAGCTTGCTTCTGGCGCTCGGAAAGCTCGGAGCAAAGGACGCGTTGGAATCTTATCATATTCCGGTATCCGAATCGCCTGAGACAGACAAGCATATCGCCGAGATCACGATCGCGTACGAAAAAGCCATGCAGCGGTTCGAGACCGTCCCGATCGGCACGCGCGAAACGCTTGACGCGCCCAGAGAGATCCTCTGCTTTGCGCCGCATGGGTTCGCGAAAGAATTAAAGGACGAGCTGTTTTCACTCGGGCTTTCGGGAACGGTCAAGGGCGACGCGGTGCAAGTGAAGACTGCGGATATCGCGCGGGTCTATCGCGCAAACTGCATGACGGAGGCGCTGCTGCCGATCGCAAAGGACGTTCCGATGGAGCCGAAGGCGATCGCAGCCGCCGCGAAAACCTGCATCGGGACGCATTACCGCATCGAGATCCGCGGATATCTTCGTGATCGCGGCGGGTTCATCGAAAAGCTGAAAACGCTGTTGGACGGGCACAACAATCCGTCGGCGTACGACTGTGAGCTGCGCATCGACTCGCGAAACGACATCTGCGATCTCTACTGGAAGCTCTGGAACGTGAAGGACGAACGCTATCCGTGGAGAGTCGGCACGCTGCCCGCGTCGATCCATCCCGCGATGGCGCACGCGCTGAGCCGATACGCGCTGTCGCTTGTGAAAAAGGAGCATCCGAGCGTGTTCGATCCGTTCTGCGGGTCGGGTTCGCTGCTGTTCGCCTGTGAAGCGCAGGCGCATTGCAGATCGCTTGTCGGCGTGGACAAGAGCAGCACGGCGGTCAGGATCGCGCGTGAAAATGCCAAGGCAGGAAGCAGCAGGGTACGGTTCATCTGCCGCGACATTCTGCACTTCGAAGCGAAGGACGGCGCGGACCTTGTGATCTCGAACCTTCCGTTCGGCACGCGCGTGGGCTCGCACCGCGAGAACGAAACGCTGTACGCAAAGTTTTTAAGGCGGCTTCCGTACTATCTGAACGACGGCGGAAAAGCGGTGCTCTATACCGCGGACGCTCGGCTCTTAGAGCGGCTGATCAAGGACGAGCCGAAACTTTCGCTTTGTGAAAAGCGCCGCACGGCGGCGGGAGGCTTAAGTCCGTGGATATTTGTGATTGACAAATCACCCTCGGGTTCGTACAATAGCAGAAATAAGGAGAGGGAATAATATGAGACAGAAATATTACATCACCACCGCGATCGCGTACGCGTCCGGCAAACCGCACATCGGCAACACCTACGAGGCGATCCTTGCGGATTCCATCGCGCGTTGGAAGCGTTACGAGGGCTACGACGTGTACCTGCAGACCGGCACGGACGAGCACGGCCAGAAGATCGAAAACAAGGCGAAAAACGCCGGCGTCACACCGCAGGAATACGTGGACGGTGTCGCGGGTGAGATCAGACGCCTTTGGGACCTCGTCGGCACGAGCTACAACCGCTTCATCCGCACGACGGACGAGGACCACGTGAAGGCGGTCCAGAAGATCTTCAAGTATATGTACGACAAGGGCGATATCTACAAAGGCGCGTACGAGGGCCTGTACTGCGTGGAATGCGAATCGTTCTTTACGCCCTCGCAGTTGAAGGACGGCAAGTGCCCCGACTGCGGCAGAGACGTGCAGCCCGCGAAGGAGGAAGCGTACTTCTTCAAGATGAGCAAGTACGCCGACCGCCTGATCGACTACATCAACACGCATCCCGACTTCATCAAGCCCGTTTCACGCAAGAACGAGATGATGAATAACTTCCTGCTGCCCGGTCTTCAGGACCTGTGCGTTTCGCGCACGTCGTTCAAGTGGGGCATCCCGGTCGACTTCGACCCGAAGCACGTCGTCTACGTCTGGCTCGACGCGCTCGCGAACTACATCACCTGCATCGGTTACGAATGCGGCGGGGAATCGACCGAGCTGTTCAAGAAGCTTTGGCCCGCCGACCTGCACGTGATCGGAAAGGACATCATCCGCTTCCACACGATCTACTGGCCGATCTTCCTGATGTCTTTGGATCTCCCGCTGCCGAAGACCGTCTTCGGGCATCCGTGGCTTCTGCAGGACGGCGGCAAGATGAGCAAATCCAAGGGCAACGTCATCTATGCGGACGATCTCGCGGATCTGTTCGGCGTGGACGCGGTGCGTTATTACGTGCTCAACGAGATGCCGTTCGACAACGACGGTTCGATCACGTGGGACCTGCTCATCGAGCGGCTCAACGCGGACCTCGCCAACACGCTCGGCAACCTCGTCAACCGCACGGTCGCCATGAGCAACAAGTATTTCGGCGGCGTCGTCAGAAATACCGGCGTCGCGGAACCGGTCGACGCGGAGCTCAAAGCAGTTGCGATCGGCGCGCGGGACCGCGTGAAAAAGGCGATGGACGAGCTCGTCATTTCGGACGCGCTCGAGGAGATCTTCAATATCTTCCGCCGCTGCAACAAATATATCGACGAGACCGCGCCGTGGGTGCTTGCAAAGGACCCCGAGAAGGCGGACCGGCTTGCCGAAGTGCTGTATAACCTCATCGAGAGCATCTCGATCGGCGCAAACCTTCTGCGCGCGTTCATGCCGACGACTTCGGAGCGTATCTTAAAGGAGATCGGCGCGGAACCGCGCAGCATCGAATCGCTCGAGCATTTCGGCTGGTATCCGTCGGAAAACAAAGTCGCGGAACAGCCCGAGATCCTCTTTGCC
>JAFZIH010000024.1 GCA_017554455.1 Clostridia bacterium
ATCGTTTCCGACGCGGTCAACATGACCAACGAGTCCTACCGTCTGCACTTCACCGGCAAGGACTTCTATAACTGGAACACGCCGCTCACCGAGTACCTCATCGAGAATACGAACCTGATGTACTCCTGCTACAATGCGGCGCCGATCATTCTGAACGGTGCGGAAAGCGTCGTCAACGCGTTCGATACCTCGTTCGTCAGCTCGTACCCGCTCTATTACAACGGCGGCAAGAACGTCACGGCGGACAAGATCTATCAGCCGTACTACGATGCGGCAGGCGATCAGGATACGATCAGCGTGATGGCGTATGAAGAACTGCCCGCGGGCGGCTTCTGCGTAACGGCAGGCGTTACCTTCTTCTCCACGTTCGAAGTCAAGGTCGAATTGGAGAGCGCGGCAACGCTGCAGAATACGAACTACCAGATCGTCGTGAACCTGTTCAAGATGATCCATCCGAGCAAGGTCACGCCGATTGCGGACATCCACGAGGCAGGCAAGCTCAACACCTCCTACACGATCGAGGGCTACGTCACCTCCAACGCGTCCGGCTACGACAAGGATACCGCGTTCTTCGACTGTATCTACATTCAGGACGATTCCGGTCGCGGCATCAATGTGTTCCCGGTTGCGGGACGCTTCGAGATCGGTCAGAAACTGCGCATCACCGGTATGACGAGCGAGTACATGGGCGAGATCGAGCTGAACTGCGGCAATGACTACGGCGGAGACATTCAGGATATCACCCTGCGCGACACGCCGTACACCGCGGACGGCGTCACCACGATCGGCTATGCAACGCGCGCACGTCTCCTTGAGGTTGCGATTACGATGGCGAACATGCAGACGATCGAGACCTACGTGATCGACGACGGCAACCTGAACACCGTAATCGACGAGATCTGCGCAGAGAACGCCGAGCAGTATGTCGTACCCGAAATGCTCACGACGGCGCAGGCGGCGGCTCCCGAAAAGGTCGGAAACTTCGTCGGATTTACGGGCAAGGTCACCAAGGTTGAGTACGATCCAAACGGTGTGCTCGGCACGATCCATGTGGACGACGGAACGGGCGAAGTTCTGGTCTTCCTCGACGGCTACATCAACTGCAATGACGACTGCATCCTCGGCGAAGACGGCTACCATGACCTCAGCTGGGTCCAGGAGGACGTAATCATCACGGCGTGCGGCATCGCGTCCATCGGTCAGAACAGCTACGAGAACTCCGACCAGATCGGTCCGCGTATCCGTATCCGCAACCGCGCAGATATCGTACCCTGCGAGGTCAGCGTAACCTTCGTCGGCACAAACGCAAACGCGTATGAATCGTACGTATACGAGAACAACGAGGTGCTCTATCGCTTCGACGTCAAGGTCAAGGATCTGCCGGGCGGCGCACTCGACGTCAACAGCATGCAGATCTTCCTGACCTACGATCATAATGCGATCGAATTCCGCAGAGCGGAAGGCGCGGTCGACTGGACGATCAACGACAAGGACGAACTGCTCTCCGCGGTCTGGGCGGCCGACGCCGACGTCAGAATCGCGGACGATGAAGCCGTGCTGACCGTGTACTTCGCGGCGAAGCAGATCGCGCCGGATATGTTCGTGCCGATCAGGTTCACGGCGGGCGCGTTGGACAGCGTCAGCGCAGTTTCCTATGCAAGCGGCACGGGCGTCACGGAAATCGAAGCGGTGACGGTCGACGGCGGCTTCCTGTTCGAAGGCCTGCTGTACGGCGACGCGAACCTCGACGGCAAGATCACCGCTGCGGATGCGGCGCTGATCCTGCGTTCGCTCGTCGGGCTCTCCGAGATCACCATGCGCGGCGCGATCAATGCGGAGGTCAACGGTGACGGCGAGGTCGATGCGGCGGACGCTGCGGCGATCCTGCGCTATGTCGTCGGCATGATCAAGGTGTTCGACGCGGCAAAAGCAAACTGACACCGATTCAACAAAAGAGCAGGGCTTTCCCTTGAAAGCCCTGCTCTTTCATTATGTATTTGAAAAGGACATGGGTAATTGTTTTTGCACTGAATGATTGACAAAGATAAGCATATCGAATATGATAAATTCCATATTACGGTCGCTTTGAATTGAAATGATCGGAGGTACAATACTATGCTGGGACATAGGAACAAACGAGATAGCAATCATTCGATCAAGCTTCCTTGCTTACTTTTGTCTTTGAGTTTGATAGCTACTTTTCTGTTATTTACCTGTAATTCGACAGGCAACAAAACGGGTGCTTCAACCGAGGCAGACCGCAAGATTCATATAGATGATACTGAGGAGACAGAGGAGTTTGAAGCGGAAGAGCAGGCAGCGATGATTGCGACAGCAATGCCGGAATCAACACCGGAACCGACGCCGGAGCCAACGCCTGTATCGACGCCGAAACCGACGCCGGAGCCCACGCCGGAACCAACGTCGGAACTGACGCAGGAACCGACACCGAAACCGACGCAGGAACCGACATCGAAACCGACGCAGGAACCGACATCGAAACCGACGCAGGAACCGACATCGAAACCGACGCAGGAACCGACATCGAAACCGACACCTAAACCTACGCAGAAACCGACGTCGACACCAAATGGTGAAGCAGAAAATAAAACGGAAACACCTGCGGCGCAGGTCAAATATGTCGCGAATAAAAACACTAAAAAGTTTCATTATCCGAGCTGTTCTTCCGTCAAGGATATAAAAGCAAGTAACCGATGGGATTTTACCGGGACAAGGGATGAACTGATCAGCAAGGGTTACGTTCCATGCAAGAAATGCAATCCATGATTAAAAATATATAGGGATTCATTCGGGAAGAGACACAGATGCGTAAAAGAGTATTTGAAATCATTGAAACGTCAAAACATAACGACAGATTGAGCGCCATTTATGATGCTTTTATGATGATCGTTATTGTTTTAAGCTTGATACCGCTTGCATTTAAAACAGAGCACATAGTATTTTTAGTAATTGATAAGGTAGCAGTTGTCATTTTTATCGTCGATTACTGCTTGCGCCTTTTTACTGCCGATTACAAATTGAACAAAGGCGTTGTTTCGTTCTTTCTGTATCCGATTACGCCGATGGCGATATTGGATTTGCTGTGCATTCTTCCCTCGTTAAGCATTATCAGCAATGGGTTTCGTATTTTAAAGGTCTTTCGTTTATTCCGCACGCTTCGTGTTTTTCGCGTTTTTAAGGCGGTTAGATACTCTAAGAGCATACAGATGATAAAGTATGTTTTCAAGACACAGAAAAAACCGCTGATTACTGTCGGGATACTGGCTTCCGTATATATTTTGATATCCGCGCTCGTGATCTTTAATGTTGAGCCAGATTCATTCGATACGTTTTTTGATGCTGTGTATTGGGCAACGGTTTCTCTGACAACAATGGGATATGGAGATATTTATCCTGTCACAACAGTCGGACGAATAGTAACAATGCTTTCATCAATATTCGGTATCGCGATAATAGCTTTGCCGGCCGGCATAATAACGGCAGGGTTTATGGAAAGACTGAATGATCCGGTTGAGCAGAAAAAAGATGCCGAAATGGAGAAAATGAAAGAAGCAGAAGAACAAAGAACAGAGGAATAACAGAGTATAAGAAAAAGAGAACCGAAAATTCCGGTTCTCTTTTGTGTTGCTTCAAAATCAATACTTGCGCTTACGGGCGGCTTCGGCCTTCTTCTTGCGCTTTACGCTGGGCTTTTCGTAATGCTCACGTCTGCGGACCTCCGCGAGGACGCCGCTGCGAGCGCACTTTCTCTTCCATCTCTTGAGAGCGCTTTCCAGGGATTCGTTTTCACCGACTCTGATTTCCATTTTTTTCCCTCCCCTCTTGAGCAACAATGTCGTAACCTACGACGCTTCCGCTATTATACTAGCGAATTATGGTTTCGTCAATCCCGAAATGAAAATTTTACGGTTTTTTTTGACAAGCGCCGTTCCTTTCGGTATAATGATATGCGAAGAAATCCGGTGAGGAGATTGGATATGGCAAAGCTGTATTTTCGGTACGGGGCGATGGGCTCAAGTAAGACCGCGAACGCGATCATGGTCAAGTATAACTACTGGGAGCGCGGCAAGAACGCGATCCTCATCAAACCGTCGATCGATACACGAAACGGCAGCCGCCGCATCTGGTCTCGCTGCGGGCTCGAGGATACCTGCATCTCGATGGAAGAGCTCGATATGAATAAGGTCAAGGCGGGCGAGTACGACTGCCTCATCATCGACGAAGCACAGTTTCTGACGAAGGACCAGGTGGAGCTGCTCGTCAAGATCGTGGACGACTACAACGTCCCGGTCATCTGCTACGGGCTCCGCACCGATTTTCAGGGCAATTTCTTCGAGGGCAGTCATTGGCTTCTGGCCCGCGCGGACGCGATCGAGGAAGTCAAAACGATCTGCTGGTGCGGCAGAAAGGCGACGAACAACGCAAGATTGGACGGCAAGGGCGGCATCACGAAGGTCGGCGAACAGGTGGTATTGGGCGCGAACGACAAGTACATCGGGCTTTGCCGCAAGCATTTCAATCTCGGTGATCCGGGTCCGGAACTGAGGACGCCGGACAAGCCCGAATAAAGAGGAGGCGCGATGATGGAAACGGTTTTGGAGATCGTTCAAAAGTATTTTGAACTCATTATCGAATGGGCGGTCCTGCTGTGCGAGCTTATCGGCGTCGTCATGATCGTGCTGACGGCGATCCGCGGCGTGATCGCATGGATCCGGAAGAATCCGCACGCGCGGCTGATCGCCGCGGAGGGCATCGCGATTGCACTGACGTTCAAGATGGGCGGCGAGGTTTTGCGCACGGTCATCGTGCGCGACTGGCAGGAGCTTCTGATCCTCGGCGCAGTCGTTCTGCTGCGCGTGGTCATGGCGGTCATCATCCACTTTGAGATCCGCAGCGAACGGCAGATCCTCGGCGATGAGCCGGGCGAGACGCCGACAAAAACACCGGAGGAAGTGCCGGAGGGGCAGCCCGTCGAACCGCCGGCGCCGAAGAAAAAACCGCCGATCATCCGGCTTTGAACCAACGCCCCGGCTTCGGGGCTTTTTCCGTATCAAACGCGAGGAAACACACATGGAAGGCAATCCGATCAACTGGTACCCCGGGCACATGGCAAAGGCAAAAAGGATGCTCGAGGAAAATCTGAAGCTCATCGACGTCGTGATCGAGCTCGTCGACGCGCGCGCGCCGACGGCTTCGCGCAACCCGGATTTCGACGCGCTTTTCCAAGGCAAATCGCGCGTTCTTTTGCTGAATAAGAGCGATCTTGCGGATCCCGCAACCAACAAGCGCTGGATCGGGTATTATAAACGGCAGGGGATCGAGGCGGCGGAGGTCACGGCAAGCGCGCAGAATGCGAAGACGACCGCGATCCGGCTCATCGAAAAGGCAACGGCGGAGCGCGTGAAGCGATTCGAGGAAAAGGGCGTGAAAAAGACGATCCGCGTGCTGATCGCAGGCATCCCGAACGTCGGCAAGTCCACGCTGATCAACCGCATCGCGGGCGAAAAACGCGCACAGACCGGCGACAAGCCGGGCGTGACGAAGGGCAAGCAGTGGGTAAAGATCACGCCGCACCTCGAGCTATTGGATTCCCCGGGGCTTCTGTGGCCGAAGCTCGGCGACGTTAAGCTTTCGGAGCATCTTGCGTTTCTCGGCTCGATCAACGACGAGATTTTGAATATCGAAGAGCTTGCCGAGCATCTTTTGGCGACACTGCGGGAACTGAAGCCGGACGCGCTGTTCGAGCGCTATAAAAAGCTTTCCGCGGACACGCCGGAAGGCGCGCTCTTGGAGGGCGTTGCAAAGAGCCGCGGGTTTGTCCTGAAGGGCGGCGTTTATGACACCGAACGCGCGGCGCGCATCGTGCTGGATGAATTCCGCGCGGGAAAGATCGCGCGGGTTTCTCTGGAACAGCCGCCGAAGGAGGAAGACGATGGCGAAGCGGAATGAACAGGAACGGCTGCAGCTTCTTTCCGAGCGCGATCGCGCGTTCTGGACGCAGAACGGCGTGATCCTTGCGGGCATGGACGAGGTGGGAAGAGGACCTTTGGCGGGACCGGTCGTGGTCGCGTGTGTCGTCATGCCGCCGGAGCCGCTTTTGGAATATGTCAACGACTCGAAAAAGGTCAGCGAGGCGCGGCGCGAGGCGCTCTACGACCGCATTTTAAGCACCTGCGTCGAGGCACAGACCGCATGGGTCGATCAGACCGTCATCGACGAGATCAACATTTTAGAGGCGACAAAGCGCGCGTTCAACGAGGCGTTTCAAAAAATGCAGACGCCGATCACGGACGTGCTGATCGACGCGCTGACGGGGCTGAAGATCCCTGCGCGGCAGCACGCTTTGATCCACGGCGATGCTTTGAGCTATTCGATCGCGGCGGCGTCGATCGTCGCAAAGGTCGAGCGTGACCGCTACATGCGCGAGCAGGACGCGGTATATCCGATGTACGGCTTTGCGCAGAACAAGGGCTATGGCACGAAGCAACACATGGACGCGATCAAAGAATTCGGTCCGTGTCCGCTGCATCGGCGCTCGTTTATCAAGAATCTGCTATGACGACGGCGGAGGTCGGAAGAACCGGCGAACGGCTCGCCGCAAGACATCTTCGGCGCAGCGGCTATCGCATCCTTGCGAAAAACTGGCGATCCTATCGCCATGAGATCGATATCATCGCGCGGGAGCGGCGCACGGGAACGGTCGTGTTCGTCGAGGTCAAGACGCGAACGCCGGGAAGTTATGGTCGTCCCGCGGACGCGGTGGATCGGAACAAACAGCGCTTTCTGCGGCTTGCGGCGGAGAGCTGGCTCATGCAGAACGGCGGCATGGAGCAGCCCGCGCGCTTCGATGTGATCGAGGTCCTGCTGCCCGAAAAGACGGTCAACCATATCGTCAACGCCTTTTAGCTTGCCCCGTACGCGCGGATATGGTATACTAATCAGAAACACGGAGATCGGAGGATCGGATCTTGCGAACGCTTTTCCGAATTTGGATCATCATACTGGCGGTCGTTCTGCTCGCCGGCTGTTTTGCGTGCGGCCGGTCAAAAACCGGTTCCGGCGCTTCCGTCGAGGCGACCGAGTTTGATTTTTCGGACGCGACGGACGGCGTGCCGAACGGCTGGCATATGGATTCCTATGAGGGCGGATACCGCATCGTTTCGGCGGACGGCGCGTTCGGCTTTGAAACGCGCGGCGCGGACGACTGCCGGCTCTGCCGCACGGTCGACGTCGAGCCGGAAACACGCTACGTTCTGACCGCCGACGTCCGCACGGAGAACGTGCGGGACGGACAGGGTGCGACGCTTTCGATCGACAATTTTTCGATCGACGGCAGCTATATCTATTCCGAAGCGCTGTTCGGCACGAACGACTGGACGCCGGTCGTGCTGGCGTTCCGCAC
>JAFZIH010000025.1 GCA_017554455.1 Clostridia bacterium
CGGATGCGATGCAGCGGCTTTCCGGAGCGGGACAGCTCGTGATTCTCGCCATGGAACAGGCAAAGACGCGCGGGCACGCCGCGATCGACCAAAGCCGCGTACATCTGCAGGCCCTGATCGAGCGGGCAGCGGTAATCCTCGTCCGAATGGATGAACAGCGTCGGCGTCTTCACGTTCTTCGCGTATTTCAGCGGGCTGTGCTCCCAAAGCTTTGCGTGGTCGGTATAGAAATCCGCGTGATTCTGATCGCCGACGAAATAGTAGCCGATGTCGCTGATACCGTTGAAGCTCAGCCAGTTCGAGATCGAGCGCTGCGACGCGCAGGCGCAGAACCGGTCGGTGTGCCCGATGATCCAGTTTGTCATAAATCCGCCGTAGCTGCCGCCCGTTTCGCACACACGATTCGGGTCGATCGCGGGATAGCGACGCAGCACCTCGTCCGCAAAATCCATCAGGTTCCTGTAATCCGTTTCGCCGTAGTGCCCCATGATGTCCGCAAACGCGTCTCCTCTGCCGTCCGAGCCCTTAGGATTACAGAAGAACACGAAATAGCCCATGCCTGCCCATACCTGCATTTCGTGATAGAACACGGTTCCGTATACGGTCTTCGGACCGCCGTGGATATCGAACACCGCGGGGTATTTCTTCTCCGGATCGTAATCCTTCGGTTTCAGTACCCAGCCGTCGATCTTCCAGCCATCGCTCTCAACCGAAACGGGTTCGCACTTTGCAACGTACTTATCCTTGAACGCGTCGTCGTTGAAGTGCGAAAGCTTTGTGAGTTCGCCGGTGTGAAGATCCTTTGCGTAAAGTTCCTGTAAGCTTCCTTCATACAGCGCGATGAACAGCGCTGTATCGTTGTCCGGATGGATCGCTACGGCGTCGATGGAGCCGATTTCCGTTGCGACGGGAACATTGTTCCCCTGCATGTCCAAAGCGTACAAATGCGAGCTCTCAAAGCGCGTAGTGATGTAGTAAAGCAAGTCGCCCGTGCCGATCATGCTCTCCCCGCCGCCGTGACGCACGTCGGAACCCACCGAGTTCCACAAGCTCTCGGTGTTCTCATACAGCATGGAAAGCTCGCCGGTCTCGCGGTCGACGAGGTAAAAATCGACGTTCTCATTGAGACCGATGTCCCTGCCTTCTGTCGCGGTCAAGATGAGGCGCTCGCCGACCGCCTTGATGCGTTCGGTATACAGTCCCTCATACGCTTTGAGCAGACGCACCTCACCGGTATTGCCGTCCAGAACGTACAGTTTCGGATGCGTCAGATCGCGGCGTGCGTTGTAGCTGTCGCCGAGAAAATACACTTGATCACCGATCGTTTCGATCGCATCGACGGTAAAGAACGGTTCCGTCACGCGCTTTACGGTCTTTGCATCCGCTGAGACGAGAAACAGCGCCGTGCGACTCTTATTGACGATCCCGCCGCCGTTCATCCAATACGGAAGTTCGTCGAAGACCTCATAGTCTGCGTCGTCCGCATAGCCCTTTTCGATCTTCTCACGGTCTTCCCTGCTCATGCAGTAGTAGTCCGGCACGTTCGCGTCGATCGAGCCGAGCACGGCGTACGATCCGTTCGGAAGCTTTTTGATCCACTCTGCGGAGAACGGAAGCGTAAACGCGCGGATCGCCTCGCCTCCGGTTAAGCTCAGACGATAAAAGCTTGTAAACTGCTCCTTCTTTTCCGCGCGTTTCTTTTCGGCGGCGGAACGCACCGCCGGGAACAGTATCGTTTTCTCGTCCTCCCAGAAGTAACGTGCTTCCTTGCCGAGATCGGTGAGCTGACGGAACGTGCCGTCATACAGCCACAGGCGGCTTTCGTAGCAATTCTCGTCCTCATTACAGTTCGATACGGCGAACGCGGCGCGCTTACCGTCCGGCGCGTATTTCACGTCGGAAAGATACTTATAATCCAAAAAATCTCTGATGCCGATCGGTTCCATTGTCTTTCTCCTTTGCTGTTTGATTGTATTGTACGACGATTCGACACGCTTTGCAAGCAAAAGAAAAACGGCCCCTGAGCCGTTTTCATTCATTGTATTTACTTGATCGGTGTTTTGGAATAGAGCATCGAAAGGGATAGATACACGCCCGCGAGCATATCCGAGCC
>JAFZIH010000026.1 GCA_017554455.1 Clostridia bacterium
ACCATTCTTCGGATACGCTGTAATCGCCCTGTTCCTCAAATGTCGAGCCTGAAATGAAGTTCATTTCCGTCAGGTGGAAATAATCGTCAAACACGATATCGGAATCCATGGCCCGAAGCTGCGGAAGCATCTTGTCGCGAAGGGCGATATACTCTGCGTTGTCTCCGCTGTCGTTCTTACTCAGGATCGGATCGTTGTCCTCACGCCTCGTAACGGTTGTGATCCCGCTGTAGCTTCCGGCCCGTTCCGCTTCGGAACGTCGATAGCCGATCTGTCCGGCTTCGGTACCGGGCACAAAATGGTCTACGCCGTATCGTTTGAATCCCATTTCGGTCGGACCGACCAGCGGAACAATATCTGCGTAGTTGATGACGTTGTGGATGCAGTAATAGTACTGTGAGCCAAGCTGCTCCGCCTTGTCCGTTCCTCCCTGCGGCGCTTCGATGCAGTATGCAAAGACCGTATTGTTTTCTCCGGGGCTTGTGCTTGAGGCATACTTTTCGACCAGGCGTTTCGCGGTCAGATTCGACGTCGCGCCGGCGCGGGAAAAGCCCGCGATCCAGAACTTGATCCTTCCCTCCTGCAGCGCGTCTCTCAGATCGTATTGATCGAGATAGTTTTCGATCTCCTGCTCCACAATGTCGGCAGCTTCGGAAAAGCCCTGTGCCTCGCCGTTTCGCTCGTCGCCGCGGCCAAGCGTCATATTGCTTGCCCACTCCGCTTCATAGCCGCCGCCGCGAACCGCTATCGGGATCAGAATGTATCCGGTTTCTTCGCCCGTCCGGTCTTTCAGTGCTTTTGATCCAATCGCAACGCCGACCGTATCCGTGCCCGGTTTCTGCGTATTGTACGCATTGACATAAATACTCTCCTCTGCTACGCCGATGTCTGCCAAAAGCTGTCGGATCGCCGCATGCTTGTACGGATAATCGACGGACTGCAGATACATCCCCGCCATTGCCATTGCCGTCGACATCGTGGCAAGATGCTCGTTGTACACGTTCGGATCGGCGTCGAAATATCCGTCCGAATAATAGAACACGGCAACATTGTTTGCAGTCGGATCGTCGATCGAAGGATAGCGATAGTATCCGCGGAACAGATCGTACTCGCGCACGCCGGCGTCGTGAGATCCGATGATCGTATATCCATCGACCGGTATTCTTGCCGCTGCGGCCGCCTCCTCCGCGCTGATGACGATCGGAGAACCCGGCGTATACGATTCGCCGACCGTGCCGTCGGTATAACCGTCTTTAACAAGGTAGATCTTGCGCTGATTCGGTGCGGAATTGAATGTGAAATGATAACCGCTTATATCGCTGCTAAGAAAGCGGATACAGTCGGTCGTTTTGATCGTGTCGCCTTCACTGCCCTCCGTGACCATCCGGTAGGTATCGGGCATGTCTTTGTACCGCAGCCGAACATTCGCGCCGTTGGTCAGCGTGAAATTTGCGCGTACATTGTTCTCAAGATACAGATTGTCCGTCGTATTCCCGGCAATTTGCGTGTTTCCGGTGATATTGAACCCTTCGTCGACGCCGGACTCCACATAAACGCCGCTGCCCTCATATTGCGCGCCGTTGCCGGTAATGCTGCAGCTGCTGATCACGTTGTTGTCATGTCCGATATACACGCCGCCGCCGCGATGGGTCGCGTAATTGTCGCTCAAACTGCATTCCGAAAGCGTAATCGCCTTGTCGTCGCAGTAGACGCCGCCGCCGTCATAGGCGCGGTTGTTCGTAATGATCAGCCGGCTCAGCGTCACGCCGTCGTTATAAACATAAACGCCGCCGCCGTTCTCCCCGCCGCCTGCGCCCGTGCGATTGCCCGAGATATAGGAGCCGTTGTCGCCTTTTATCGTAATGGTCGCGCCGCCAAGATAGATCCCGCCGCCGTCGCTGTAGCAATAGTTCCGGTCGATGTGCGACTGGTTCATCTCCATGTAAAACTTGTCGTGATTCGACTGATACAAGCCGCCGCCGCTGTTATACGCGTAGCAGCCGGTGATCGTCGAGTAGTTCATGATCACCGTTCCGCCTTCGTTGACGCCTCCGTGAACCCAGATGCCGCCGCCGTATCCGTCGGTCCCGGCAGATTGTTCGGCGCGGCAGCCCGCGATCGTAACATGGTTCAGCGTCAGGGTGACGTTGGCTTTTACATCGATCCCACCGCCGCCGTTGGTGCTGTATCCGCCCGCGATCACGCCGCCGCAGAAGATCTCGTTCTGATCCGCTGTGCCTTCGCGTCTCCAAGAATGATACACACCGACCGTATGCTCGGTGTTCCGTTCGTTCGCGGAGGTATAGCCGTTGATCGTCAGTTTCGCGTCGCTTCCGATCCAGATGACCTCGCCGTCCCTTTTGCTCTCGGACAATCCGCGGTTAAAGATATGTCCGTGCATGTTGAGCGTTACTGTGGTCTCCTCGGGAATACAAAGGCGCTCGTTTCCCCAATCGGCAAGCATATCGACTGTGACGCTCCGCCCTTCGTGTTCTTCCAGAAAGTTGTTCAGAGCGGACACCGATGTAAAATAATACGGATGATCGGTGTACGGAAATTCCGCTTTGGCAATGTTTTCCTCGGCGGCTGCCGTCGGAAGCAGCACCGTCATCATACACGCTGCAAGCAGTATCGCGATCCATTTTTTCTTCATCTTCATTTCTCCGTTGACGTTGACCATGTGTCGATCGCTTAAACAGTATCTCATGCACTGTGGAAGCTTTCATTACCGCTGTGGCTTTCTCGGCTCGGCGGCTAAGGCGACACGCGCTGATCGGATGCGAGCTTGAATCGTATCGGAATCTCAGAATCAGCGTGTTGACGCCGGCGTTGTTGCAATAGCTCACCGAATTTCTTTCGTTGTCATTTTCTTAATGAAGCTGCGGAAACCGGAAAGGTAAAATAGGTATCCGGGTACGGCTCATCCTTCAGAACAAAGTGCCACCATTCGCAATCAAGCGGCAAAAAGCCGTTTCGCACCATAGCGTGCTGCAGGATCATGCGGTTTTCATACTGCTCCTGCGAAATACCGCGATAATCCGGGTGCGACGCCTCGCTGAACAGATCGAACGGGCTACCCATATCGACCTCTTTGCCGGTCTTCATGTCCAAAAGCGTAAGATCGATCGCGCTGCCGCGGCTGTGGCTCGACTGCTTTGCGATGTAGCCCTTTTGAAACAGTTCCTGCTTCTGAAGATCCGGATAGAAATACGGCTTCATGCGGATATCCGTGTCCTCGATGCCCCACAGTATGAACTGCCGGACCGCGCAAACCGGACGATAGGCGTCGAACACCTTGAGCCGATACCCCTGCACGAACAGTTCGTTGGAAACGGCTTTCAGCGCACGCGCCGCCTCGATTGAAAGCAGCGCGACCGGCTCCTCGTAGCCGTCGATCCGCTCGCCGATGAAATTGTAGGTGGAATGATACCGGATCTCCTGTATGATGTGCGGGACAAAGTCCGCCAGAAGGACAAATCCGGACGGATCCGCCGGATCCGGATGTTTGTATTCCGTTTTCATGACCGTTTGATCCTCTTTCTGCTTGACGAGATCGCACCGTTCGGGCAGACCAGCAGGCAAAGATGACAGCCGACGCATTTTTTACCGTTCAGGACCGGTCTGCGGTTTTCGTCCAGCCGGATCGCCTGATGCCCGCCGTCCGCGCAGGAGATCACGCAGCGTCCGCAGCCGATGCATTTCTCACGGTGGAACTTCGGGAAGATCACCGTATCGCGCTCCAGAACGTCCGTCGTGTCGCTGACGGAATCCAGCGCAAGCCCCTGCGCCTCGCAAAGATTCCTGAACCCCTTCTCCGTAAGGTAATAAGCAAGGCCCGCCTTAAGATCGTCGATGATGCGATAGCCGTACTGCATGACCGCCGTGGTGATCTGGATGCTGCCCGCGCCGAGCAGGATGAACTCCAAAGCGTCCAGCCATGTTTCAATGCCGCCCATGGCGGAGATGTGCATGCCGGAAAGGTTCGGATTCTGTCCGAGCTCCGCAATGAACCGAAGCGCGATCGGCTTTACGGCATTTCCACTGTATCCGCCGACTGCCGATTTGCCGTGCACCGCAGGCGCGGAAACGTACGTGTGCGGATTGATGCCGATGATGCTCTTGATCGTGTTGATCGCCGCGATGCCGTCCGCTCCGCCGCGTTTTGCCGCCTCCGCCGCTGGGCTCATGGCCGCTACGTTCGGCGTGAGCTTTGCGAGGATCGGGATCTTTGTCCCGCGACGCGCCGCCGCGGTAAAGCGTTCCACAAGCGCCGGCACCTGTCCGATGTCCGAACCCAGGCCCTCGTCCATCATATTCGGGCAGGAGAAGTTCAGCTCGATCGCGTCTGCGCCGTTCTCCTCGCACAGCCGCGCAAGCTCCTCCCACTCCGCGTCGTTCTGTCCCATGATCGAGGCAAGGATGAATTTGGTCGGATAGTTTTTCTTGAGCCGCCGGAAGATCTCCATGTTTTCGGCGACGCTGTGATCCGAAAGCTGCTCGACGTTCTTGAATCCGACGATGCTGCCGTTGTCCCCGGTGATCGCGGAAAAGCGCGGCGACGCCTCGTGAATGTCAAACGAGCAGATGGTCTTGAAGCAGACCCCTGCCCAGCCTGCCTCGAACGCCCGGGCGCACATGTCGTACGTGCTTGCCACGACCGAGGAGGACAGAAAGAACGGGTTCTCGAGAGGAATACCGCAAAAGTCCGTTTTGAGGATCGAATCGTCCTTCGGCAGCGGCTCGTCAAGATACGGGCGCACCTCGTCGTGCAGCCGCGTTAAAAGATCCCGGATCGGCACCTCATGCGGGCGCACGCATGCGGCTTCGCAGGGCGCATCGCAGCCGATGCAGGGGTTTCCTCCCGGAAAATGCAGCGCCGCCGCGCGTTCGTCGTCAAACCAGATGCTGCGCAGAAGCGCCGCCGGATCGCAATGCCTGCAGGCTGCCGAGCACGGTGCGTTCTCGCACAGCGCACAGCGGATCATATCGGAACGCCGGATGACTCTTTCGTAAAGCATTTCGTTTTCCCTCCATCAGATTGATTATTACTCACATAATCCTAAGCCGCGGATCGGCGCATCGCCTTATTTTGCTTATCGACCTTCGGCAAAAAACGCCGCCGTCCTGTCCGCCACGTTCTGCTTCAGGTTGGTGAAGAAGAACATATAATCATACAGGTGATACGCCCCCTCGGGAAAGATGTCCAGACCGGGCGGATAGTCCTCTGTTCTCACGTCCGTCACCACCAGCTCTCCGCGGGATCCGATATACGCGCCGCAAAGCGCGGGGATCGGCTCGGCTCCCGCGTCCATGACCGCGCCGAGATTCAGCGACCGGTCGGCGGGCGTGCCGTCGGTTTTCCAGTTCAGCGGATTGATGGATAACGCTTTGATCCCTGCCGGAATGATAATGGTTTCGGTCAGCGTTCCGTCTTCACAGTCGAAGCTGATCACCGTACCCGGATCAAGTTCTCCTTGGGCAGGCACAATTTGCGGATAGTCCTTAATGTCCTGCTCCGTCACCGTCCATCCGAGCGCGTACACGGCAACGAGCTTTGACCGCAAGGCGTTCCCTTCCGTCGTATCGCCGTAGTATTCCTTTAAGAGTTCGAGACACATTTCTCCCCCTTGGGAGAATCCCGCCAATATGAGCGGTCTGCCGCCGTTCTCATGATCGAGATACCAACGGAAGGCAGCGGAAACATCCCGATACGCGACGGCCTTCGCCTTTTCCCGCTCCGATTCATCAAACCGGTAGGCATTGATGGACATCTGCCGGTAATAGGGGGAATACAGCCGTCCTGTTTCCGCAAAGATGCCTTTCTCCAGATCCAAAGCATAGATGAATCTGGATTTCAGCTTTTCGTTGAGATCAAAGGAGTTGCTTTCACTCTTGGTGTCCACTGTGGGACAGATGATGAACACGTCCGCGTCCTTGTTCTCACCCAAAGCAAAATACGCCCAGGCATCCGGATCGTTATAGTCCGGCGCTTCCGATTCCGGTACATCTGCGGGTCCCGCGGTCTGGATCGGTTCCGCAGTCGCCCGGGTCTGGGCCGTATCTAAGGGCGACGCAGAAGGGATAACCGCCGTATCTGCTTTCTTTTGCGCGTTGATCCGCCGGACAATGCCGATTGCCGCCAGGACAACAATTGCCGCGATCAGTAATACGATCCAGGTTCTTTTGCGCATAGTTCCTCCTGTTTGTTCAGACATTTTACGCATCAGGTAAGGTCTGTCAGCTTCAGCTTTTTCACCTTCATCAGCGCGATTGCATTGATGACGACGGCAAACAGGGCGGTGATCCCCGCGGCGTACAGCCACGCCGGTGCGTAAACGCCGCGGTCAAACTGCGTATACGGCAGTTCCACCGAGCGGACGATATAGTACCCGATCCCGCAGCCTGCGGCGACGCCCAAGAGAATGCCGATCACAGTGGTAACCGCCGTCTCGCGCAACAGATAGCCGATCAGTTCTTTCACCGTAAAGCCATTGATCCGCATGATGATGAGCTCGCGCTTTTTCTGCAGGACAAAGGTATTGGTCAAATTCAGCAACACCACGCCCGCCATGATCGCCGCAATCGCGATCAGCAGCGCGTCGACGGAATTGATCGAGGCGGTCGCCGCCTCGAACGCGGTTCGGTTGCCGGCGGACGGCGTCCATGAGACGAGTCCCCAGGTTTCATCGAGCGCGGTCAGCAGCGCGTCCTGATCCGCTCCGTTCAGCCGCACGAAAAACGTGTTGGGCGTGAAATCTTTGCCAAACTGCGACGCATAATAATCACCGCTCATCACGATTGTCAGACCGATATAGTTTTTGAACACCCCCGCAACCCTGACCGTTGCCGCGTCCGAGAGGCCGATCATCAGCTTGATTTCGCTGCCCACGCTGAGCCCTTCGGTCTCCGCCAGACGCTGATAGATATAGACGCCTTCGTCCGTAGACGGCAGCGGCTGACCGGTTTTCCAATCGAGCAGGCGATGCATGGAATGGATCTCATTCACATCGCCGCAAAGCAGCGTGGCAAGCCCCATACTCTCGGTTTCCACAATGACTTCGGTTCGGTACAGCTTGATGCTGTCCACGCCGGCACTGTCGAAAATGCTCTGCATCTCCTCCTCGGCATAGGGCTGATATTCCACCGAGGCGTCATAGGCAAGAATCTCGCTGTCCTGCCGTTCGGTGCAGTTGTTGACCGCACTTTTCAGCGTAAAGCCGATGCCGATCATGGCACAGCAGCCGAGAATGCTCACGACGGTGAGGGCGACGCGCTTCCAATCGGACCGGATGTTGCGCAGAATCAGCCTCGCATACAGTCCAAGCACATGCTTTTTGCCCGTCTGCGCCTTGCGTGCAAGGTGCGGAACCGGCGGCATCATCAGCGCATTTGCGGATTCCTTCATCAGTCTTCGGCAGGAAAGCCAGACCGCGCCGACCGAAAGGATGATCCCGGCAAAAAGCACAAGCAGCACAAGTCCCCAATCAAACAGCGGTGCGGAAAGATCGACGGCAAAGGACTCGTTATAGTTGTTCAGCGCAACGCCTTCCATGAAAAACCGCGCGGCAAGACTGCCGAGGATTGTTCCGATGACCACGGCAGAGACGGCGAACAACAGATACTTTTGCAGGATTTCACGGTTGTAAAAGCCGAGCGCCTTGACCGTGCCGACCTGCGTGCGCTGCTCGTTGACCATTTTGCCGATCGTCGCAAGGATGGTCAGCGCGCCGATCACGATAAACATCAGCCCGAAGTTCAGCTGAATGGCGCGCAGCGTGTCGCTGCACGTTGCAATCTGCACAAAGCCGGTATTGCCGCGTTCATCCACGACGATCCAGCGGCACGGCGCCATATTCTCGATGGATTCGTGATACGCTGCGTAACTTTCAAATCTCGACTCCAAGTAGGCAATCTGTTCTTCGTCCGGCGGCGTTTCCTGCCGCGCCTTCTCCAGATCCTCCCGGTTCGCCTGTTCCATGGCGTCGATCTGCGCATGGGCTGCCGCTTTCACCGCGGCGTCCGTTTTCGGCGTTTCAACGACGGCAAGCGTCTCGATCCGGTCGATCACGGTCGAAACGACCTTCTTGTGCGCTTCGGAAAAGCGATTGCCATTGGCGTTCCCGATCGCAATCTCCGCTTTCATGCACGCGCCCTGCAGGGTTTCGAGGTCGAACGCTTCCTTTGTGACGACGACATACGGCGTCTGCGCAAAAGTTGTGCTGAGATGATCCGGATGCAGAACCACGCCGGTGACGAGAAACTCGTGGTAGATCAGGTATTGCCCGGCGTCGTCGGTCATGGAATAATCGCCGATCCGATCGCCGATCACGAGGTGCAGCGCTTCGGCAAGGCTCTGTTCGATCGCACATTCGTCTTCGTTTTCCGGCAGCCGTCCTTCCAGTACCTCAGGAACGCTGACGTGTTCGCCGACGGTGACGAAAGCCGCATCTGCGTTCTGTTCGTCATGACCGATCGAAGCGCCGGCCTGCCAGACCGGGTCTACCGCCTGTACGCCGTCCAACGCCTTGAGCGCTGCGATATTCTCTTCCGAAATCAGCAGTGTTGAAATGACCTCAATGTTGCGGAAGTGCATGGAATCATACGCGTTCGTGCCGTTGCGCATGATTGCCTTGCTTGCAAAGCCGATGCTGAGAAAGATCGACGTGCCTAAAAGCGCGATCAAAACGACGGACAGATAGGATACGATTCTCTTTTTGATATTTCGGATCGCGTCCAGAAACTGGGTCTTTTTCATAGCAGCTTACCAGACCAGTTCTTCTGCGTGTACCGGATGCAGGTTCTTCTTGATGCTGGCGATCCTGCCGTTTCGCATCTTCACCACGCGATCCGCCATCTTTGCAATCTCCGGGTTGTGCGTAACCATCATGACCGTCGAACCCTGGTTGCGGACGATGTCTTCAATGACGGAAAGGACTTCGATACTGGTGGTATAGTCCAGCGCCGCCGTCGGCTCGTCGGCAAAGATCAGCTTCGGGCGTTTGACGATCGCGCGGGCGATCGATACGCGCTGCTGCTGTCCGCCGGACATCTGTCCGGGATAGTTGTTTGCGCGATCGGTCAACCCGACCTTTTCGATCGCTTCCTCTGCAGGCATCGGGTCTTTGACCAGTTCCGCGATAAACTGTACGTTTTCGAGTGCGGTGAGGTTCGGCATCAGATTGTACGCCTGGAAGATGAAGCCGATATACTCGCGCCGGTACTGTGTCAGCTCCGCGTCGGACGGATGTGAAAAGTCCTTGCCTTCCACGATCAGTTCGCCGTCGGTCAGAAAGTCCATGCCGCCGACAATGTTCATCATCGTAGATTTTCCGCAGCCGGATTCGCCGAGCACGACCACGAACTCGTTCTTATAGATATCGAGATTCACGCCTTTTAAGACCTTCAGCACGCCGTCGCCGGACGGAAACTCTTTGGTGATGTTCTTTAGCGACGCAAGCACTTCCTTCTGTTCACCGAGATCGACGATGAGGCCCTTTTCATCGATCGTGATTGCCGCCAGCGACGCCATGCGTTCGCAAAGCTGCAGCTCCTCCGCGTCGTACAGCGTGCCGTCCTTTTTGTTGACGATCTGCACGCAGCCGATCACGTCGTGCAGGTTGTTCAGCGGCACGCAGATCATGGTCTTGGTAACGAGCCCGTTATCGTCGAACACCGAGCCGTCGAAACGTGTGTCGCTTGCCGCGTCCTCCACGATGACGGATTTTCCGGTCTTGGTGACGACGCCTTCGATACCGAGTCCGTTTTCCACGGAGATGTTGGAAATATCGGCGGGACCGATATGGAACATCGGGCTCAGCCGGTCTGTTTTCGGATCGAGCAGCCAGATCGCGCCCGCTTCGCTGTTCAGCGTTTTGACAATGATCTCCAAGCTTCCGGACAGCGCATCGTCGAGGTTATCCACCTCCAGGAGCTGTTCCATGATCTGCCATGTTGCTTTTGTAAATCGTTTTTCCTCCGCCATCTCAGATACCCCTCTCGTTCCTTTTCTTTATTCGATCGTCAGAATGTCGGAAAATCCCGTGACCTCAAAGATCTCCATGATGATCTCGTTTGCGTTTTTGACCTTCATGCTGCCCTGCCGGTTCATCGTCTTCTGTGCCGCAAGCAGTACGCGAAGTCCCGCGGAAGAAATGTAGTCCAGCTTTTCCATGTCGATGGTGAGCGCGTTCACGCCTTCCAAAGAAGCGTTCAGCGTCTTTTCAAGCTCCGGTGCCGTGTTCGTATCCAACCGTCCGGAAAGCGCGACAGTCAGTTCGGACGCGTTCTTTTGACTCTTGATGTTCAGCATAATGGTTCCTCCTGTGATTGATTTTGGTTGCACCTTTCTGCACTTACTTTATAAATTATATAATTATAACAAATCATGTCCAACAGATGTCCAACACAGAGCGCAGTTTTTCATCTTTTTGATTCGATGTGCGAACGGCTGTTGGACATTTGTTGGACACGGTATGATAATTTGGTTATGTATGGCGTTACATCGTCAAAATGATCAAGAATACGGGTGAAAAAATGATGAAAAAAACAATTGCATGGATGATCGCGATCCTGTTGATCCTTTCCCTGTTTACCGCCTGCACCGGCAATGATCCGACGCCGGTCGAGCCGGACGCCCAGCCCTCGGCAGAAGCCGCGGTCACGCCTTCTCCCGAAGTGCCGGAGGATGATGACGATACGGTCATCATCGTCGATCCCTCCGAATGGGAAACCGCGGAATCCCCCGCGCTCACCGAAGAAACGCTCGCGCTCTTTCAAAAGGGCTTTGCGGGACTTTTGGGTGTGAACTACGTTCCCGTTGCGTACCTTGGCAAGCAGGTCGTGGCCGGAACCGTGCACACCTTCCTGACAAGGGCGACCGTGGTCTATCCCGGCGCGCGCGAGACGTTCGCGCTGGTCTTCCTGTATGAGGAACGCGGCGGCGACGTCCGCATCATCGACATCAGCCGTTCCGCGATTCTGACCGGAATGGACACGGATGGTTTTGAGCAGGCGGACGATCCCGTCCTCACCGAGGAGCTTCAAAAGGGCTTCAACGAGGCGGTTTCTACGCTGGTAGGCGTGGACTATACGCCCGTCGCCTTGTGCGCGACGAAGGTCTCTCCGGAACTCTCGTTCATCATCATCGCCGAATCGACGCCTGTGACTGCCGATCCGGAGACCGGATATTCGTTCGTCTGGCTGGATATGTCCGTGCAGGGTGAATTTTCGGTGCGTAGAATCGAAGAATTTGACGCAGAACTGAACCCGCCGGGTGAACCGGACGCGACGCCCGAACCAACCGAAACGCCGACACCGAAGCCCACGGATACGCCGGTGCCGACCGCAACGCCTGTACCGACGGCGACGCCGGTGCCGACTGCAACGCTGGTGCCGACTGCAACGCCTGTACCGACCGCGACGCCTGTACCGACCGCAACGCCGGTGCCGACCCAGACGCCGAAGCCCACTGCCGCGCCGACAGCAGCACCGACGACCGAACCCACTGCTGCGCCGACCGCGGAGCCCACGCCGGAACCCACCGAAGAGCCGACGCCCGAGCCCACGGAAGAGCCGACGCCCGAGCCCACCGAAGAGCCGACGCCGGAACCCACCGAAGAGCCGACGCCCGAGCCCACCGAAGAACCTGCGCCCACGCCGATCCCGACCGAGGAAGCACCCGGCGCATGGACAAAGCCCAAATCTCCGGAGGTTACCTCTAAGCTTCAAAAGCTGTTTAAAAAGATCTCCGACACGACCGTCGGCGCAACGTACACGCCGGTCGCCTATATCGGCAGCCAGCAGGTGAACGGAACGAATTACGCATTCCTGTGCGAGACCTCGATCGCCGCACCGGATTCGCAGGATCTGTACGCGATCGTCCTGCTCTATGAGGACCGTGACAAGAATGTGACGATCACGGACGTGATCATGTCCGGCGTACGCACCTATACGGACATGGCGATGGGCGGATGGAACCGAGCGGAGTTACCGACCGTCACAAAAGAGCTCTCCCAAAAGCTCAAGAGTGCGCTTTCCGAATACTTCGGCGCAAGTTACGCACCGGTCGCGCTGCTTTCCACGCAGTCCGTATCCGGCATGCAGTACTGCATCTTCTGCGAATCCGGAACAATCACCGCCGACCCGCAGGCGGGTTATGCATTCGTTTATCTCTATGAGGATGCGGACGGCGCTGCACATATCAGCAGCATTCTCGATTTCATGGGCAACTGACCCGCTATTCCGTTTGAAACCGGCTTCCGATGCGCCAACGCGTCCGAAGCCGGTTTTCTCTTTGAACTGCGGCGGAATGTATGCTATACTGTCCGTAAACAAGGAGTATCCGCATGAAAGACTTTGCATCCGAAATCCATCTGATCGTCCTGATCCCGCTTGCGCTGCAGCTTTTGGGTCTTGTACTGGTCGTTCTGCTTGATCCGTACGTTGGGAAAAAGCAGCGAAGACTGCTTCTGCTCAACGCCGTGCTGATCGCATCGCTGGTCGCGGAGGACATTTTAAGCGATTATTTTTTGCTGCAGGGCGACGTCCCGCCATTGAGAACGCTTGTATCCATTTACGGTTATGCGGTTCGTCCTTTGGTGCTGCTGCTGTTCTGCTATCTCGTCGCGCCGGACAAAAAGCATACGCCGTTCTGGATCCTGCTCGGCGCAAACGCACTTCTGAATGTGACCGCTCTGTTTTCGCACGTCTGTTTCTGGATCGAGAACAATCAGTTCCACCGCGGACCGTTGGGCTTTAGTTGTCACATCGTCAGCGCGATCATTCTGCTCTATATTCTGTATCTGACCTTCACCGCGCAGGCGAAGCGCGACCGCTTTCAGCTCATCATTCCGACGGTCAACATTGCGTTGGTGTTTGCAGGCGCCGTGATGGATACGTTCATTGCGTATACGCAAAGCGGCATCACGTTCCTGTCCGTCGCCATGGTTTCCAGCGCGCTGTTCTACTACATCTGGCTGCATCTGAAATTCGTGCACGACCACGAAAAAGCGCTCGAAGCAGAAAGCCGCATCCGCATCATGATGAGCCAGATCCAGCCGCATTTTCTCTATAACACGCTGTCCTCCATCCAGGCGCTGTGCCGCATCGATCCGGAAAAGGCGTTCGACGTGACGGAAAAGTTCGGCACCTACCTCCGCAACAACATCGACTCGCTTGATCAGCCCGACCTGATTCCGTTTGCAAAGGAGCTTGAACACACGCGCGTATATTCCGAGATCGAGATGATCCGCTTTCCGAACGTGCGTGTAAACTATGACGTGCCGGACACGGACTTTTCCGTGCCCGCTTTGACGGTGCAGCCGCTCGTCGAAAACGCGATCCGCCACGGCGTACGCATCCGGGAGGAGGGGATCGTGACCGTCTCGTCCCGCACGACGGATCGCTGCCATGAGATCGTGATTGCCGACAACGGCAAGGGCTTCGACACGACGTTACTGAAAACCGCGGATGGCTCGCATATCGGCGTACGAAACGTCCAGGAGCGCATCGAAAAGATGTGCGGCGGCACGCTGACCGTCGAAAGCATTATCGACAAAGGAACGACCGTTACCATTTGCATTCCGTTTCGCTGATTTCTTGTTGGACATTTGTTGGACAGCACGTGTTTCCATATAAATTATGAAAATCATCTGTATTGACGATGAACCCTTGATTCTGAATATGACCGTCGCGCTTTGCCAAGAGCTTTCGGCAAAGCCGGAGGTCTGCGGCTTTTCAAACGCGAAGGATGCCCTCAATTGGCTCGAAAACCATAAGGCAGACATTGCGCTTTTAGACATCAACATGCCGGACATGAACGGCATCGAGCTTGCCGCGCGCATCCGCGAAACCGATCCGAACACCACGATCATCTTTCTCACCGGGTATTCGGAATACGCGGTGGACGCGTTCCGGCTGCATGCCTCGGGATACCTTCTGAAACCGGTCAACAAGCAGCGGCTCAAAGAAGAGATCGATCATGCCATGCAGCGGCAAAGCGTTGGGAGCGCCCTTCCGGTCGAACACGCGAAAATTACCGCGCGGACCTTCGGTGAATTCGATCTTTATGCGAACGGGCAGGTCGTGTCCTTTCCGCGATCAAAGGCAAAGGAGCTCCTTGCGTATCTCATCGACCGGCAGGGCGGCAGTATCACCCGCGCGACGGCGTTCGCCGTGCTGTGGGAGGAGGGCGTCTATGACCGCTCGATGCAGAAGCAGCTTGACGTCGTCATCCGCTCCCTGCGCGCAACGCTGAAAAACGTCGGCGCGGAGGACATTCTGGAGATGAAGCAGGGCGCGCTTCGCATCTGCCCCGAACAACTGGATTGCGATCTCTACCGTTTCTTGGGCGGCGACGTCGACGCGATCAACAGCTATCGCGGCGAATACATGAACGCCTACTCCTGGGCCAGCACGACGGAGGCATTCTTAGATCGCATGCAAAGAAGGATGTAGCAAAAAAGAAAGGAAAATATGATGAAAAGAACGCTGATTTTTGCATTGGCAGTGTTGATGATGCTGTCCGCATTTGCGGCATGCAAAAAAACCTCGGAAAGCAACACCCCCGCGAGCGACGCTGACTTGCCGAAAACGCTCGGCGATATCTTCGCGATCAAATCTGTCAATATTGCCGGATACCAGTCATCCGGAAAGGCGGTTGCCATTGTTTATCAGGTGGACGGTTCCTATTGGCGCGCGATCGCACCGATGACGGAAGAACAGTCCGAAGCATGGTTTGCCGTCGACCTCTTTGATGAAAACAAAGAGGAAAAGGAACGCGCGATCCTTTCGCCGCTCGAGATCGTTCAGCTGGATAATCTGGACAAAGAAAAGCTGTCCAAGGAAGATCTGAAAGCATATGTCGGCAAGACCGGCGAGGAACTGCTGAACGCCGGATGGACGTCCGAGGGCGGAGATCCCACCGTCCCGGAGTCCTATATGTCATACGGCCCGTTCCTGTATACCGTCACGTTTGAACCGGGAGCGGAGTACGTGGAATCCGACGATTTTGAGTTGGAGACGTTCATTCGTCCGCTGAAGGTCAAATCGATCACGTATTTCGATCTGGCTTACACCGCTACGGATCTGCCGGAGGACTTCACATATTGATAAAATACGTCAAAGGAGAGCAGAAAATGTTTTCACTCAAAGGACCTGCGCTCAAAATCGTAGCGGCAGTCATTGCCGTGATCGCACTTGCATTCGGCGTATACTCGACATTCTTCCAGTCCGCCGGATATGTTGACGGCACTGCAACCATCGTATCCATCGAGGAAGATCCCGACTATATTCCCGATCCGGACAAGACAAATGACAAGCAGTATATCACGACCGTCAAGTATACGGTCGACGGCAAAGAATATACGACGAAGCTGGATTCCTACGACCCCTCCTATAAGGTCGGCGGCGACGTGAAGATCAAGTACGACCCGAAGGATCCCACGAAACTCACGTCCGGCTTCGGCTTCGGCATTTATCTCATGATCGCGGGCGCCGTGATCCTGCTTCTGATCCTGTTCCTCACGATCAAGAAAAAGATCTCCGTCAAGAATCTCAAGGAAACGAACGGTGAGATCACCTTTGCGCCGTCCGAAAAAGGCGAGGCGCGCGAGCTGTATTTCCTCACCGACATCGGCACGGTCAAGGTCGGTCACCGTCTCGAGGACAAGGACCGCAAGGTGATTTACGAAGCCGTGATGACGAAGTTCACGTCGATGAGCGCTTTCCCGTTTGATTTTATCGATCACGAAAACGGCAAAACGACGCCGCATCTTGTCGGGCATACCGAGGAAACGGAGTGGAATTCGCTTTTGATCGACAATCACCACACGTTCTCCTTTGACGGCAGGGACGTCTGGAAGCTTCTTCGAAGCGTCGGTATCAAGATTAACTCCCGCTTCGGCGGCGGCGAAGGCGTAAATCCCACCTATACCATCCTTAGGGACGGCGAAGAGATTGCGTTTGCCGAGACCACAAGCCAATATGTACATGAGGAGGACGCCGAAGAGCACAGCATTGCGAGCAAGATCCCCGTGCAGGGCTTCTATCGCGTCCATACGAGCGAAAAGAACCTCGACCTGCTGTTTCTGGTGCTCGTCGCCATGGCGCGCAGCGGCGCAACCGATGAAAAGGGCGGCAGCCGCAGGATGCTGTTCAACACGCTGAAAGGTGAATAACCCTTACAAAAAACCGATCCGCCCGGGAAACCTCACCGGGCGGATTTTTTCATGATCTGTTTTGTTTTACTCGATTGTTAAAATATCGGAGAATCCGGTGACTTCGAAGATCTCCAGTATGATCTCGTTTATGTGAATGACTTTCATGCTGCCCTGCCGGTTCATGGTCTTCTGCGCGGCAAGCAGCACGCGGAGTCCCGCGGAGGAGATGTAGTCCAGCTTATCGAAATCAAAGGTCAGTTCCTCGACGCCTTCAAGCGCCGTTTTCAACGTCTCCTCCATCTCCGGCGCGGTCATGGTGTCCAGTCTGCCCTCAAGCGCGATCGTCAGCGCGTTTCCGTTTTTGATTTGTTGAATGGTCATATGTTTTCTCCTTTCAGAATGCTTTTTCGATCACCATTTCCACGTTGTTTCCGCGGATAAAGATCTTCACGTCGTCGGCGAGCTTTGCCGTGATCGACTTCTCCAGCTCGTCCCATTTTTCCGGCTCTTCTTCTTTCTTCTGTGCAACGGCGTCACGGTATGCCTTCAGAGACCAACCGAGCAGCGCCGCGTTCGGCGAAACGTCCATCGACGCGTCAAAGTCGATGACGTCCACATAGGAATACCCGTACCGCATTTCGGTCCCGGCAGGCTGATAGGATTCGGACATTGCGGTAAAAATTTCGCGCAGCCGTCCCATAAAGCCCTTTGCCGCTTCGTTTTTGCCGGACAAGGACGTGTTGAGAAGCGCTTCCTTGAGCTTCGGCGTCATCACGGTCTGCGTCTCTAAATGCAGCGCAAAAGCCGTCCCCTCCGATTCGACCCAGAAGCGGAACCGTTCGTCGCCGACCAGTGTTCTGAGCATGCCGGTCATCTCTTCGGCAAGCAAACGAAGACGCAGCGCCTGTTTCGGCGTAAGTCCCCGATATACCGCCGCGCGCTCGGTTTCCATGAGCACGTTTTCAACGCCTTCCCCTTTGTTTTTGATTTCAATGACGTCTGTTTTCATTTGATTCCCTCCGTTTATGGTTTGATTGCCTGTAAAAATGCGGTCAGTCCTGCCGGGATCTCCGTTGTCCCGTCCAGTCCCGTATCCCCCAATGGGATCAACTTATTGCTTCCGTGATAATCGCTGCCCGCCGTGACGTACAGATCGTACTGCTTTGCAAGCGCAAGCACCCCGTTCCGAAGCTTTTGCGTAAACCCGGAATAAAACGCCTCCACGCCCAAAAGCCCGAATCCCATCAGCTTTTTCACACGGTTTTCCAGCACTTCGCCGAGGATCAGCTGATCGCCGCTGCCGTACGGCGGATGCGCAAGCACCGGAATGCCGCCGCTTTTGAGAATACCTTGGATCGCATCCTCCGGTCGAACGTACTGGTCCCTGAATTCCGCTTGGTTGATGTACTCCGTAATCGCTTCCTCTTTGGTTTTCGCATAGCCGTATTGAACCATGAGGTTTCCGATGTGCGGCTTGCCGGGGTTCGGGAGCGAAAGCAGCCGGTCGACATCCTCCTCCGTAAAGACATAACCGAACCTCTCTTTCAAAAAGTCAAGCCGTCCAGTGACCTTCCGCATCCGAAATGCGTGTCCTTTGTTGACCACCGCGTTGATTGCCTCCGCGTCGGGATCATAGCCGTAGCCGAGGATGTGATACTGTCCCTCCTCGTCGCGACAGGAAAATTCGATCCCGGGGAGGAACGCCGGATCACCTTCCGTTCGGATCGCAAGAACGTGTCTGCATCCCTCGATCGCATCGTGATCTGTGACGGAAAACAGTTCGATCCCCGCCGCCTTCACATGCGCGAGGAGCGCTTCCAGCGTGTCGGTGCCGTCGGAAACGGTCGTGTGCATATGCAGATCGAGGACTGGGATGCGTGCTTTCATTTTTTCAAAGGTTCTTTTTCAAAGACAGGATGTTTTGTCCGCCGCGGTATTCATACGCGACGTCGTCCATCACCTTTTTGGTGAGGAAGATGCCGAGTCCGCCGACGTCGCGCTCGTCGGCGGACAGCGTCACGTCCGGATCCGACTTTTTCAGCGGATCGTACGGCACGCCGTGATCCATAAACGTGATCGTGACGGAAACCGGCTCCTCCGTGACCTCCACGCGCACGGTCGCCTTGCCTTTTTCGGGCGCGTACGCATAGTGCGCGATATTCACAAAGATCTCCTCCGCCGCAAGCCCGATCTGCATCTGCGCCTTCGGCGGGCAATCGATCTCGTTCAGATGGCTTTCGATAAACGAAAGCACCGTTTTGAGGTTTTCGTCGGTCGCTTCGACCTCTAATTCGCTTCGCAAAAACAGCAGCGTGTCCGTTTTTTCGAGCAGTTCGCATAGTTCCGCCTTCCAGTGCGCAATCTCCTTTTGTCCCTTTTCGGTTTCAAGACCGTTTCTGCGTATCGCGCGGCGGATCAGCCGCGTATATCCGATGATGCGGGCTTTGTCCTCGACCTCTTTGATCTTCTTTTCGCTGTTCGTGCCGAGATAGAGCGCAAGCGCCTTGTGCCAGAATTCCGTTGCCAGTTCATAGTCAAAGCCCTGATAGTTTTTCACGATCTCGTGATCGAGCTCCGAGAATCCCTGGAACGAGTTGTAGATCGATCCCAGTTCAAAGATCGGATGTCCGACGGCAAGCGTGTCCATGTCGATCAGAAGGATCTCGTCGTTCTGCAGCTCGAGGTTCTTGGTGTGATAGTCGCCGTGGATCATATGATCGTCGTGCGGGACGGCGTCGATCAGCCGGTGCAGCTTTTCGCCTGCCTCTTTCGGCAGGTAGTCCCGCATGAACGTCGCCCAGGAAAGCGCGATCTCCTTCATGTCCAGAAGCTTGCCGCGCGGCACGAGCGTGCCGTGGATCTTCTTCAGCATCTTGACGAATTCTTCCACACACCAATCGAGCTTTTCCGGCTCATTTTTCAGGATCTTTGAGAACGAACGCGCGTTCAGAAGCTCAAAGACCGAGCCGTAGCTGTCGCCGACTTTGACGACGTCATAGGAGATCGCCGTGGGGATCCCTAGGATCAGCGCAAGCTTCGCCACCTCGCGCTCGTGCTGAATATCCTCAAGCGCGCCTGCGTTTTTATAGACCTTGACGACGTTATCCTGATCGATGCGATAGATCCTGCCGTTTGCGCCGCGGCCGATCTCCTCGCAGCCCTCGACCGAAACGACGCGGTACGCCTTTTCGACTTTGAACAGCTCCGTGAATCCCGTCATATCCAGAATCTCGTAAACCTCGGAAGTGACGCCCGTGATACGCATATCCGGGTGGCTTTTGCGAATGCGCAGCAGCACTCTGAGCCCTGCGGAGGAGATGTATTGCAGATCTTGTGCGTCCAGCACGATCGGCATGTCGGTCCCGTTTCCGATCTGTTCAAAGATTTGTTTTTCGATCTCCGGCGCGTTGTTGGAGTCGATCCGCCCCGAAAGCGTGATGGTGATCGATTCACTCATGATATGCTTCCTCCGTTGCCGTGATATTCCATGCAGAGCATCGTCAGATCGTCGAACTGCTCCGCATCCTTTACAAATTCGTCCACCGCCGCACGGACGTTTTGAAGAATCCGTTTCGGGTCGGCGTCCGGTTCATGGTTCAGCGCATCGATCATGCGCTCGTTTCCGAACAGCGTTCCGCTTTCGTCGGTCGCCTCCGGCACGCCGTCGGTGTACAGGAACAGTTTTGTTCCGGGCTCCAGCGTCATTTCGTATTCGCGATACTTCATGCCGTCCATGCCGCCGATCACAAACCCGTGTTTGTCCTTGAAAAGCTCGAATCTGCCGTCGGGCTGCTTCAGAACCGGGTATTCATGCCCCGCGTTTGCGGCGATGAGTTTTCCGGTCGAAAGCTCCAGAATGCCGACCCAAACCGTGATGAACATCTGCTCCTGATTGTTCGAGCAGATCGCCTGATTCGTTTTCGTCAGGATCTCCGCGGGCGACTGCCCGAGCATGGCGCAGCTTTGCAAAATGATCTTGCTCGCCATCATAAACAGCGCCGCCGGCACGCCCTTGCCGGACACGTCCGCCATGACCATGCAGAGATGATCGTCGTCAACGAGGAAGAAATCATAGAAATCACCGCCGACTTCCTTTGCGGGGTCCATCGAAGCGAAGATATCGAACTCTTGCCGATCGGGGAACGCCGGGAAACTGTGCGGCAGCATCGCGTACTGGATGCGGGTCGCAAGTTCGAGCTCCGCGCCGATGCGCTCCTTCTCCGCAGTCATCGTTTTCAGGTTGGTCATATAGGTCGATACGCCGTCGGCAAGACTCTTGACGTTGTCCGAAAGTTCTTTGAGCTCGCCTTTGGACCGGACAGGCACTTCTTCAAAGACGAGCTCCTCCGGTTCCGCGTTGCTCTGCATCTTCGTGACGAACGCATTGCTCCTTTCGGCGATCTTCACGATCGGTCCGATCAGATAGCGCTCGGTGTTGTAGAGATACAGGAACACGACGATCGCCGTAAATACAACCGCGATCAAAAGCACAATGCGCAGATACCGATTAAGACCGACGTTGATCCGACTGATATCAATCTCCACGCAGATCAGACCGACCGGCTCGCCCTCGCTGTCAAAGACGACGCGGTAGCCGTTCAGCATGTATCCGTACGCGTCGGCATGTCCCTCCAGCGTTCCGTTTTCACGCTTGCCGCTTTTCACCGCCTGCTGCAGTATGAGAAGCGTATCGTCCTCAAAGCTGCCTTCCTCGCAGGGGGTCCCCATGTTTGTATAGTATGCGCCTGTTTCCAGTTCCGCCTGCGTTTTTGCGTTGATCGCATAGTGCAGGCTGTGGATGTCGTCGATGTCCTCAAAATAGATCGCATACAGATATTCAATGTCGGAGGAATCCTTGATCGCATCGAGATCGGAGCGGAGCGCGTCATATTCTTCCGGCATTTCGCGCGACGCGATCATATCGCCGAAGCCGTGCTCTTCCGCCGCGCGATACGCGTATTCCAGAACCGTATCCGCATAGGAAACGTAGCTTTCCATGACGTTGTCATGGTAGAGCTTATATCCGACAAACGCGATTACGGCCGTCAGAACACCCATAAAGACGATTGCGGTGATCGCGACTTTCGTTTTAATGTGCATGCCTTTTTTCATGTCGAATCTTTCTTACTCCGAATCATTTTTCCTGTCGTCCGGTTTTTCTGTAAACAGTATATCATGTACGAAATCCGCCGCGCAAGCCGGTTTGCACCGATTTATGCGTTTTCTTATGACAGCCGCTCCCTCCCGTGTTTTTGGCTGCGCGTCCAGAGCACGACATACACGATCATCAGCGCCGCCGCAAAGCCGACGCCGACCGGAACGGCGATCTTCGTTGAAATACCGAAGCCCTCGCCTGCCGTCAGGATATAGGTCATGCATACCGCGGACATAAACGTCGCCGGGAGCGCGGTCAGAAGCGAACCGAAGCGGTATTTTCCTTTTTTGACCAGATACGCGGTCGCCACCCACAGCGAGATCATGGCAAGCGTCTGATTGCTCCACGAAAAGTAGCGCCAGATGATCCCGAAGCCCTTTTCGTCCGACACGGCAAACCATGTCAGAAGACCGCCCGTGATCAGCAGCGGAACCGTGACGAGCAGACGGTTTTTGATCTTCTTCTGCTCGAGATGAAACGTCTCGGCAAGGATCAGCCGCGCGCTGCGGAACGCCGTATCGCCCGAGGTGATCGGGCAGACGACGACGCCCGCGATCGCAAGCACGCCGCCGAACACGCCGAGGACCCCGGTGGAGATCTCATAGACGACGTTGGACGCGCCGCCCGAAAGCGCGTTGTTCAGAAGCTGCGTCGTGCCGTAGAACGCCACGCCTGCCGCCGCCCACACGAGCGCGATCACCGATTCGCTGATCATCGCGCCGTAGAAGACCTTTCTTCCGACCTTTTCACTCGTAATGCACTTTGCCACCATCGGCGACTGCGTCGCATGGAAGCCGGACACCGCGCCGCACGCGACCGTGATAAACATGTACGGCCACACCGGCGTACCGTCCGGATGCAGATTAGAAAGCGTCAGCTCCGGGACCTTATACGCGCCGCCGGAAAAGAGGATCCCTCCGAGCACCGCGCCTGCCATGACGATCAACAGAACGCCGAACACCGGATAGAGCTTGCCAATCAGCTTGTCGATCGGCAGCAGCGTCGCAAGCAGATAGTAGGCAAGGATCACGATTGCCCAGAAGGTGCCGTTCATCCAGCCCGGCGTCAGCCGCGCAAGCAGCGCCGCGGGGCTTGTCACAAAGACCGTGCCGCACAGAACCAGCAGTACAACCGAGAATACGCGCATGATCCATTTGACGACGTTTCCGAGGTACAGTCCGGAAAGCTCCGCGATCGACGCGCCACCGTGCCGTTCGCTGATCATGCCCGACATATAATCGTGCACCGCGCCTCCCAGGATCGAGCCGAATACGATCCAAAGGAACACCACCGGTCCGAACACCGCGCCCATCAGCGCGCCGAAAATCGGTCCCGTGCCTGCTATGTTGAGTAGCTGCACGAGAAACGCCTTCCACGTCTTCATCGGCACGCAGTCCACGCCGTCGTTGATCGCAACCGCCGGCGTCTGCCGGTCGTCCGCCGCGAAGATCCTGTCCGTAACGCGTCCGTAAAGAAAATATCCTGCGATCAAAACCGCAAGTGCGATCAATAAAGAAATCATGTGTCCCCCTGTTATGCTGCCGGAGCGAGCTCCTCCGGAAGATCAAAAGGCACGTACTGCTCCTCCGCCGTCACGACGCCGTCCGGATAGATCACGGCAAAGTCGCTCTTCATCGAGATCGGGATATATCCTTTTGCGATGTACTCCGCGGACTTCGTGTCCCAATTCTGCTTGCCCCACTCCCGGAACGGATCGTCGGCGACGACCATATACGCCTGTGCAAGATACGGGTTCCTGGCGTCGATTGTGTAGTTCATCATGCTCGTGTCGCTGCCGCTGTTGCCGAACGCCAGAACAGGTCGCTGTCCGATTTCGCGCTCGATATAGATGGACTTATTGGCATTGAGATTTTTCTGGATAAAGCCGCCGGTCAGCACCAGCTCGTCGCCGTTTTCATACTTGAAATCCATATTGGACGGCTCGTCCTCGTGTCCCTTCTGCTTGACCTCGAAGTCCGTGCCGATCACGTGCTCCGGCAAAACATAATCTTTGATCGGGGAATTTGCCACAATCGCACGGGTCGTCGTGCGCTCCGTTCCGCTGATGACCCAGATCTCGAATCCGTTATCATAAAGGTATTCCACCAGCTCGACCATCGGCAGATAGAAGTTGTCAATGTATCGCATGTTTTCAAAGCTCTGCGTATGCTTCCTGCCGAATTCTTCCACATACGCGGAGAATTCCTCCATGGTCATACCCGCATATGCTTTCGCGAAGTTTCTTGCGAGCGTTTCGTCCGCCAGATACCCCGGCTTGATCGACGCCGCGACCTCTTTGAGCTCGTCCGATACGCGTTCCGGATGATCGGCAAGGCAGTATTCGATGAACATCATCGTGTCGTAATAGGTATAGTACGTCTCGCAGGTGAGCGTACCATCCATGTCGAACACGGCGATGCGATCCTTCTCCTGGATAAAGTCCTTTCCGCCTTCGGTCGTGACCGCAGTCACATAGTCGATCAAGCTCTGCTTTGCACCGTATCCTTCATTCCAAAGCGAAAGCGGCGCGGCTTCGGTCTTTGCTGCTTCGGGCGTTTTCCAACCGATTCCGGCGGCATACAGCGCGCTGATGATCAGCAACGCGCAAAGGGCGATCACAGCGACGCAGCGCCAAAGCTTCAATTTCTTTTCGGTACTCATTCTTGTTTTTCCTTACAAATATATATTGATACAGTTTGGCAATGTATCATCTCCTGTCCAACAAATGTCCAACACTGTACCCTTGCAACACAATTACAACATCCGCGAGAACAATATGCGGCGGAGAAAAAGAGCCGAATTTCGGCCGTTTTTCAAGGCAAGGCAAATGATTTCTGCAAATACCGGCAGCGATCCGATACGGATGCGGCGCGCCTGCCGCAATAGAAAAGCGGTCATTGGGCCGCGATCCGATACGGCATCTTTTCTGATTGTACTGACAGCGGAAAAGATGCCGGCGACGCGGTGATGGCGCGTATACGAACGGACGCTGACGCGCCCGTTCTCTTGACAGCGCACAGCGGACATAAAGAATGACCTCCCCTAAACAGCCTGCCGGAACAACTCGGCAAGTTTCGTTACCCTTCTCGTACACGATTACCCCATCTTTTACACGATTACTTTTGTTAAAAAACATCCTGAAAACGAAAATGAGCACAAAAATCGCGCAAAAGAGTGCGTTTTTTGAAAATGAGCAAAAAGCAATCGTGTGCGAGAAGCCGAAAAGTGCCCAAAAACAGGGCATTTTTTGGATTTGCCGGGTGCAAAAAGAAGGACGCTTACTTTGTATCAAAATAAGCGTCCCAATATGGTAGCGGCGACGGATCTGGTTGAGTTCGCAAAAACCCATCTCCCGATCCTGTTGGGAACGCAGGTCAAAGTCCTCCGATCGCAACCACCGCGTCCGATCAACCGGATCCACTGAACAGCAAAACGCTCCCAAGCCGGGAGCGTTTTTGATCTGCGTATATCGATTAACCCAACCGCGACTTAATCATCGTCGTCGAAATCGTCGTCATCGTCGTCGTCAATATCTTTCCGGTCGTCTTCTTTTTCGATCTTTACGATCTCTCCGGTCTCGGCGTCGACGGTGTATTCGTATTCGATTCCGTTCGCCTCGAACTCGACCTCATAGACGAGCTTGCCTTTTTCGCGATCCAGCTCACATTTCAGCTTCTTGACCGCACCGGCGCTGAAGCCCGCATGGCGCAAAGCGATCTCCTTTGCCTTTGCTTCGCCGATCAGCTCGGCGCTGTGCTCCGGCGCTTCCGAATGTGTGCCGGGCGCATCGTCGTCGCGCTCCTTGTCGGCTTTGATGATCGCACCGGTCGCGGCATTGACCTTATACTCGTACTCAAAGGCGGAATCGATAAACTCGATCTCATAATACGTTACGCCGTTGTCGGATTCCTTTTCGATCTTCCTGATAACCGCTTCGTTCTGCGGTACGTTCGCGTGGGAAAGCGCGATCGCAACGGCGCGTTCCTGCCCGATATCCGCGGCAGGCGGTGC
>JAFZIH010000027.1 GCA_017554455.1 Clostridia bacterium
GGCGTACTTGAAATCTACGGCACGACCAATCCGTTGACGATCGTATATTGGATCCTCGGCGCGGCGTTCATTGCCGCAGGCGCGGTCGGATACGCGGTCTTCTGCTTCGGAAGAAAACAAGCGGCATAATACAAGTCATAAACCATGAAAAAGGAGCGATCCGAGTGGATCGCTCCTTTTGTATCAAAAAACATACTGACAGTAGATAAATAAATATCCTGATAGTATGAATGGTCGGTTTACATTTCCGACAAGGTCCGCTATAATGTGACCATAGAAACATGATGGGAGCCGGACAAATGGAGATGAAGCTTGCGGAGAATATTCGCAGATTGCGGAAGGAACGGTCGCTGACGCAGGAACAGCTTGCCGAGGTGCTGATGGTCACGGCGGGCGCCGTCTATAAGTGGGAAGCGGGGCTTTCCGTGCCGGATATCGCCTTGATCGTGGAGATGGCGGACTTTTTCGATACCTCCGTGGATGCGCTGCTCGGCTATTCCATGAGGGACAACCACGTCGACGCGATCGTAAAGCGCATGCGGGAATACCGCCGCAATAAGGACCGGGAAGGACTTACAGAAGCGGAAAAAGCGCTGAAACGGTACCCGCACTCGTTTCAGATCGTAAAGGAAAGCGCAGCGATCTACCGTGCGTTCGGCATTGAGAGCAGGGATAAGGCGATGCTTCACCGCGCGCTGGAACTGCTCGAACAATCCCGTCTGCTGCTCGACCAGAACACGGACCCGGAGATCAACGAACAGACGATCTGCGCAAAGATCGCGGAAACGTATCTGGGACTGGACGAAGTGGATAAGGGCGTCGAGCTCATGAAGCAGAGCAACGCGGGCGGACTATTCAGCAGCAAGATCGGGAATACGCTCGCCCAGCTCGACCGCGCGGAGGAGGCGACGCCGTATCTTTCGGAGGCAATGGCAAAGCTCACCGCGGATCTGTGCAACATCGTCAGCGGGTATATGAATGTTTTCGGTCAGCAAAGAGACTATGCTTCCGCCGAAGCGATCCTTTCCTGGGGCGTCGACGTTCTTTCGGGGCTTCGCAAGGACGGCAAGCCGAACTTTTTCGACAAGGTGTGCAGCGCTTTTCTTGCGGCGAAAGCGCAGGTGCAGTTTGAATCGGGAAATGCATCCGCCGCATGCGAGTCTTTGATACGGGCAAGAGACCTTGCCGCGTTCTTTGACGCGGCGCCGAGCTATGACGAAAGCGACATTCGCTTCATGAGCCGCATCGAAGGCGCAAGCGTGCACGACGACATCGGCGCGACGGCAATGGACGCGATCCAAAGCGTCGTCGACGATTATGAAAAGGAAGCGTTTACCGCGCTTTGGAACAGTATCAAGGAAGAGGGGATAAAGCAATGAACGAACAAACGATGCGCGACAATCAGACGCTTGTATCATTCTGGAACAGCGTTTTTGCGCTTTCCGAAGCGGATAAGGAAGGCGCGCGGCAGGAGGGGATCGGCCCCTGGGAAGCGCTTGCACCGTCGGAAAAGCTCTTGAGCGCGGTATGCGCGCTCGGCGGCAGGAAAAAGGTGCTGGATTACGGCTGCGGCAACGGCTGGGCGGCGATCGCGGCGGCGAAGAGCGGATGCGAAGACGTCACAGCGGCGGACCCCGCCCCGAACGCCGCGGAGATGACGCAGTTTGTTTCCGAACTGCTCGACGTTTCCGATCGGGTGCATCCGGTCCGCATCGACTATGGCTTTTTGAAATCCGTCCCCTCGGAAACGTACGACGGGCTGATCCTTTCCAACGTGCTGGACACGGTGCCGCCGGAAACCGCGGAGGAGATCCTCAGGGAAGCGGCGCGCGTCATGACCGAAGACGCCGAGGTGCTTGTTGGTCTTAACTATTGGCTTTCGCCGGAAGCTGCCGCAGAAAAAGGCACAGAACTCACGGACGGCCGTCTTTTGTATCTGGACGGCGTTCTGCGGCTCGTTTCCCGGACGGACGCCGAATGGGAAGCGATCTTTGCACCGTACTTTACGGTCGAATCCCTGACGTACTTTGCATGGCAGGGGGAAGCCGAAGAAAAGAGAAGACTGTTCCGCCTGAAAAAACGGCAATGAACGCAGAAAAAA
>JAFZIH010000028.1 GCA_017554455.1 Clostridia bacterium
CGAAGAGCCCTTTGTGGACAGGAAGTTGATCGAAAGGAACGTCTCCCCCGTCTGCGCCGCCGCCAGACCTTTTCGGAAGGCGTTCAGCTTGTCCGGCGCGTCGTACTCGTAGCGGTCCTGCACGATCAGCGTATACTTGCCGTTTTTGTGCGTCGCCGCGTTCGGCGTCACGTCGTCGTGTCCGTTCTGCGTCTGCCAGTAGCACGGAAGCCCGAGCGTCGGGACCTGCATAGATTTGTCTTCATAGTGGCGCACAAGGACGATCCTGCCGCGCGCTTCGCCGACCGTGGGGATCTCATCGGAAAGAAGCCATGCGTCCGGGTTCTTTTCGATATACGCCGAAAGCAGCGCTTCGAACTGCTCGGGCGTTTCGTCTCCGTACTCCTGCTTGACCGCAAAGACGATCGCCTCGGTCGGATGCGCCGTCAAAAACGCATAACAATCGGTCAGCACATCGTCGAAATACAGCGTCGCCGCCCAAGGCCAGCCGCTTGTCGTACAGACGGTAAAGCCGTGCATCAGCTTGAACTGTTCGCCGCTTGCGCCGAGGCGGATGTCCAGATAGCGGAAGCCGGCGTCCAACTGTTCCGCGATCGACAGCGCCTGACACCGCGTGATGAACGCAAGCTGTACGTTCTGCGTCGCGCAGTCGTGCGTGCCGGGCAAAATGACCTCGGAAAGCGGCACGTCGTCCGAAAGTGCGCTCATCCAGTCCGCCGATCCCTCGACCGGCGTGCGGTCGACCGTTTCACAGGCGGGGACGATATACATCAGTGTTCCGAACGTCAGCACGACGAGAAGCGGTATGATCCAAAGAAGATGCAGAAGCCGCTTTGCTTTGCACGTCTTTTTCTTTTCCATGAGGAGATCCTCCGTAACATATTTATACAAAATAATAGTAACATAATTACAAGCACCCTGCAATAAAAATCTCCGGCGTCACTCTGCCGGTCCGAAAAATCGTTTGCTTTTTTTCGCGGATTTCTTGCATCAAATTATATACTATGCTATAATAAGATGATTTTATATGTGGAGGTATGGCTTTGCGCATCTTAGGGATCGACCCGGGTTACGCGATCATGGGCTACGGCGTCATCGAAAAGAACGGTCAGTCGATCGTTCCGCTCGATTTCGGCGTCGTGGAAACGGATAAAAACCTGCCGTTTCCCGAGCGGCTCGAAAAGCTGTATCTCGGCACGCGGCAGCTTTGCGAGCTGTACCGGCCGGATATGGCGGCGTTCGAAGAGCTGTTCTTCTACCACAACATCACGACGGCGATCTCCGTCGGCTCCGGACGCGGCGTTTCGATCCTCGGCGTGCAGCAGTGCGGCGTTCCGATGTATGAATTCACGCCGATGGAGATCAAGCAATCCGTCTGCGGCAACGGTCACGCGGACAAAAAGCAGGTCCAGCAGATGATCCGCGTGCTCCTGAACCTTCGCACAGAGCCGAAGCCGGATGACGCGGCGGACGCGCTGGCCGCGGCGCTGTGTCTGGCGTTTCATGCCGGGCCCGCGCAGGAAGAATACCGGATCAAATAGGAGAAAACCATGTACGCATATATCAGAGGAATTGTGGACGAAACGGGCGCGGACCGCGCCGTGGTGGAAGCGGCAGGCGTTGGATACGAGCTCTTTTGCAGTTCCATGACGCTGAAAACGTTGATTGTGGGCCGGGAAGCGAAGCTCTATACGCATCTGCACCTGGCGGAAGGCGTGCAGGCGTTGTACGGCTTTGCCGATACCGAGGAACGCGATATGTTCCGAAAGCTTCTGAACGTCTCGCGCATCGGTCCGAAGGTCGCGCTTTCCGTGCTTTCGACAATGACGCCTTCGGACGTGCGCGCGGCGATCGTGACCGACAATCCCGCGGCGTTCGACCGTGTCGCCGGCATGGGCAGAAAGACCGCGCAGCGCGTGATCCTCGAGCTCGGCGAATCGATCCGGCAGGAAAATATCGGCGCGGCTCCGGCAAAGGTTACGGATACAAAGCCCACGATCGCAAGCATGCAGAGCGAAGCGGTCGCGGCGCTCACGTCGCTCGGCTATGACGGGCTCACGGCTTCCCGCGCGGTCGCGAAGATCAAGGAAGCGGATTCCGTCGAAGAACTCATCACAAAAGCATTGCGCAGCATGGCAAAGGGGTAAGACATGCAGGACGATCGACTGATCTCCTCCTCCCTGCAGGAAGAGGACGCGAAAAACGAATACAGCATCCGACCGCACTTTTTGTCCGAATACATCGGGCAGGAGAGCGTCAAGGAGCATATGCAGATCTACATCGAGGCGGCAAAGTCCCGCGGCGAATCGCTCGACCACGCACTTCTCTACGGTCCGCCGGGTCTCGGCAAAACGACACTCGCGGGCATCATCGCAAACGAAATGGGCGTGAGCTTACGCGTCACGAGCGGTCCCGCCATCACGCACGCGGGCGATCTTGCGGCGCTTCTCACCAATCTCAGCCCCGGCGACGTGCTCTTTATCGACGAGATCCACCGCCTGAATCCGAACGTCGAGGAGGTACTCTACCCCGCGATGGAGGATTTCGCGCTCGACATCATCATCGGCAAGGGTCCCGGCGCGAGGAGCATCCGACTCGATCTGCCGCGGTTTACGCTGATCGGCGCGACGACGCGGCTCGGCATGCTCTCCTCCCCTTTGAGAGATCGTTTCGGTATCAAGGAACAGCTTGAGCTGTACACGCCGGAAAGTCTCAAAGAGATCGTGACGCGCAGCGCAGACATTCTGCACATCGAGATCGACGAGGAAGGCGCTTTGGAAATCGCGTCCCGTTCGCGCGGAACGCCGCGTATCGCAAACCGGCTTCTAAGGCGCGTGCGCGATTATTCGCAGGTGCGCGGCAGCGGCGTGATCGACCTACTGACAGCGCAGAACGCGCTTTCCATGCTGAAGATCGACGAGCTCGGTCTCGACGCGGTCGACAGAAAAATGCTGACCGCCATGATCGAAGTTTTCAAAGGCGGTCCCGTCGGACTTGACACGATCGCCGCCTACACCGGCGAAGACGCGGGCACGGTCGAGGACGTATACGAACCGTATCTTCTGAAGCTCGGTTTTATCGCGCGCACCACGCGCGGCAGGATCGTTTTGCCGGACGCGTACCGGCATTTGGACTACCCCGTTCCCGTCACGGTACAGCAGGATCGTCTGGAGGTGTAATATGTTCGGCAAAAAAAGCCGCGTCATTGCGGAGCAGGAAGAACGGATCAAAACGCTTGAACAGCAGATCGAGTCGCTCACTTCGGACAACAAGCGATTGAAGGACCGCGTGATCGACGTGGAACGCCGCGAACGCGGCATCGGACGCACGCTCAACGAAGCGGCGGCAACCGCGGACAAAATGATCACCGAAGCGCAGCAGAGATCCGCCGACATGCTGAATGAGACGCAGGGCGAGTGCGATTCCATGCGTGAGAAAGCGGAAAGCATCGTCGAGGACGCGTACCGTTCCGCCCGGGAGATCGTTCGTGAAGCCGAAGAAGAAGGCGCGCAGAAGCGTGCGGATATGCAGCAGCAGATCGAAGAGTACGCCGCGCTTTTGAAACACTACGACGCCGTTGTACAGGAACAGCTGCAGTCGGCCGAGGACGGTGCGAAGAAATTCGCAGATCTGGCGCGCTCGCTGCACGAATCCATGCCGCAGCTGCTCGGCGCGGACGGCTCTCCTCTGCTTGGGGCCAAAGCGCAGGACGCCGAGCCCGAAACGCCCGAGGACGTTCCGGATTATGAGGCGCATCCGCTGAACTTTACGCCGAGCCGCGAAAGCGGCGACGAGCAGCTGTGGACGGTCGACAAGATCGCGGGCAGCGGAAACGGCGATACGGATTCCGACGTCGATGCGATCATCGATGAGATCCTTGCCGCAACGGAGGACGACGCATGAAGCTGACTCTGTTGGGCGTGTACGGTCCGTTTCCCGCGCCCGGATCCGGCTGTTCGTCGTATCTCGTCGAGGACGGCGAAACGAAGATTTTGCTGGACTGCGGCAGCGGCGCTGTAAGTAAATACCGCACCGTATACCCCGGTCCGCTTGCGCTCGACGCGATCGTGCTTTCGCACATGCACGCAGATCACGCGGGCGAGATCGACCTCATCCGGTACATACTGGAGTTTGGGCTCGGGCGAAAACCGCTTCCCGTGTTTTCTCCGGAGATCGAGCGACTCTCTTATCCCGTATTCGATCCGATCCTCGTATCGGACGGATCGGAAGCAAAAGTCGGCTCACTGTCGCTCCGCTTTATCGAAGTGCGGCACGCGGTCAGAACCGTCGGCGTGCGGATCACGGATCGAAACGGTCGTTCGCTGTTCTACACCGGCGACACCGGTCTTTTCGATGGATTGATCGACGCCGCGAAGGACGCAGACCTGCTGCTTGCGGACGCGTGCCTGGTGGATGAGTCGAACCCGAAGTTTCTCAAAAACCACATGACGCTTAACCAGGTCGAAAAGCTTCGGAAGGACGCAAACTGCAAGCGCGCGATTCTGACCCACCGGTTCGGCGACGCGCCCGGACTGCTGCCGCTTTCCGATCCGCTGTGTGAACACGCGGTCGAAGGCGCGGTCTATGAGATCTGAAATGATGCGGGAAACCGCTTCATGATAAAGCATATTTAAGAAAGGAATATAAAACTATGGCAAAAATGACGATCGAAGATGTCAACGTAGCAGGCAAGAGAGTTCTCGTACGCGTGGACTTCAACGTCCCGCTTGCGGAGGACGGGACCGTTTCGGACGACAAACGCATCGTGGCCGCGCTGCCGACGATCAAGTATCTTCTGGAGCACAAAGCAAAGGTCATCCTCTGCTCGCACCTCGGCAGACCCAAGGGCGAAGTCAACCCGAAGTATTCCCTGGAGCCGGTCGGTCAGCGCCTTGCGGAGCTGCTGCCGGATACGCGCGTCTGGTTTGCGACCGACACGATCGGCGAAAGCGCAAAGGCGGCGATCGCGGATATGAAGGAGGGCGAGATCGTCCTGCTCGAAAACACCCGCTTCCATAAAGAAGAAGAAAAGAACGATCCGGAATTCGCAAAACAGCTTGCTTCCCTTGCGGACCTATTCGTCTCCGACGCGTTCGGCACCGTGCATCGCGCGCATGCGTCCACGGCGGGCGTTGCGGATTACATTCCGGCCGTCGCGGGCTACCTCATCGGCAAAGAGCTCGGCGTCATGGGCGAAGCGCTTGAAAACCCGGTCCGCCCGTTCGTAGCGATCCTCGGCGGCGCAAAGGTCGCGGATAAGATCGGCGTCATCAAGAACCTGCTCGCAAAATGCGACTCGCTGATCATCGGCGGCGGCATGGCGTACACGTTCTTCAAGGCGATGGGCTATGAAATCGGCACCTCGCTGCTCGACGAGAACAGCATCGACCTCGCGAAGGAACTGATGGCGGAAGCGAAGGAGCGCGGCGTGAACCTGCTGCTCCCGGTCGACACGGTCGTTGCGAAGGAATTCGCGGCGGACGCGGAGCATAAGACGGTTCCTTCTAATGAGATCCCCGAGGGCTGGATGGGTCTCGACATCGGCGAAAAGACCTGCGAGCTGTACCGCAAAACGATCCTCGAAGCAAAGAC
>JAFZIH010000029.1 GCA_017554455.1 Clostridia bacterium
GAAACGGCGCAAACCTGGACGGAGGAAGAACTATGATCCATTTTGTGGGCGCGGGCTGCGGTGCAGCCGATCTGATTACGGTGCGCGGACAGCGTTTGTTATCAGAAGCAGACGTGATCATCTACGCGGGCTCTTTGGTGAACCCGAAGCTGCTCGACGGCAAAAAAGAAGGCTGCAGCGTGTATAACAGCGCGGAAATGACGCTTGAGGAGGTCCTTTCCGTGATGTACGATGCAGAAAAGCAGGGGCTTACGACCATTCGTTTGCACACCGGCGATCCGTGCCTGTACGGCGCGATCCGCGAGCAGATGGACGCGCTCGACGCGCATGGGATCGCGTACGATTATACGCCCGGCGTCAGCTCGTTCTGCGGCGCGGCGGCGGCGCTCAAAATGGAGTATACGCTGCCGGGCGTCTCGCAGAGCGTCGTCATCACGCGTATGGCGGGCAGAACGCCGGTGCCGGAACGTGAGAGCGTTCGCGCGTTTGCGGCGCACAAGGCGACGATGGTGCTGTTTTTAAGCACGGGGCTTTTGGAACAAACGCAGGAAGAACTAATCGCAGGCGGCTATGATCCCGAAACGCCCGCCGCGATCGTCTATAAGGCGACGTGGCCGGACGAAAGAACGTATGTTTGCACGGTCTCGTCGCTTGCGCACTGCGCAAAGGAGAACGGCGTCAAAAAGACCGCGCTGATCATCGTCGGCGACACGGTGGCGCAGAGCGGCTATGCGCGGTCGGAGCTGTATAATCCGACGTTCGCAACCGAATTCCGACCGGCGAAGGAGTAAACCGATGGAGATCCGGATCCTTTCGTATACGAGTCACGGCGGAGAGACCGCGCGGCGCGTTTCGCTCGCACTGGAACGCAGCGGGCATCGCTGCCGTACGTTCGCGCTCGAAAAGTTTTGCAAAGAAGGCGACGAAAAGCTGACCGTTTCCGCATCCGAATGGGCGAGGGACGGATTTATGAAAGCGGACGCATTGATCTTTGTGTGTGCGGCGGGCATTGCGGTCCGTGCGATCGCGCCGTGGGTGAAAAGCAAGACGACCGATCCGGCGGTTTTAGTGCTCGATGAAAAGGGGACGTTTGTAATCCCGCTTCTGTCCGGGCACATCGGCGGCGCGAACGAACTGGCGCTTACGCTTGCAAACGTACTCGGCGCAGCGCCGGTGATTACCACCGCGACCGATCTCAACGATCTGTTTGCGGTCGATGTTTTTGCGGCAAAGAACCATTTGCGCATTTCGGATATGCAGCTATGTAAGGAGGTTTCCGCGGCGCTCCTCGCGGGCGAGCCGGTGGGCTTCTGTTCCTATCTGCCCGTTTCGGGTCCGCTTCCGAAGGGGCTGACGGACGGCGAAGCGACGAAAGGCGTTTGCGTCTCGCGCGAGGAGATAGCGCCGTATCCGAGAACGCTTCGGTTGATCCCGCAGCGCTTTGCGCTCGGCGTCGGCTGTAAAAAAGGCAAGGACAGGGATGCGCTCGACGCGTTTATCCGCCGGAATCTTGTTGCATCCGGCGTGTCGATCGACGAGCTTTTCTGCATGGCAAGCATCGATCTCAAGAAGGACGAACCGGGGCTTTTGACTTTTTCCGAAAAGCACCGGCTGCCGTTTTACACCTATTCCGCGGACGAGCTGAACGCCGTACCGGGTAAATTTTCCGGCTCTGCGTTTGTAAGGGAAACGACGGGCACGGACTGCGTTTCGGAACGCGCGGCGGTGAAAGCGTCGGGCGGGGAACTGATCGTAAAAAAGATCGCGGAGGACGGCATGACCTTCGCGCTGGCAAAACGGGAGGAGGAGATTTCGTTTGTCTGAACTGTACGTGGTGGGCATCGGCCCCGGAAGCTATGAAAACATGACGCTCCGCGCGATCCATGCACTGGAAGCTTGCGACGTGATCGTGGGCTACACGGTGTACGTCGACCTTGTGAAGGAGCATTTCCCGGATAAGGAATTTCTGACCACACCGATGCGGCAGGAGGTCGAACGCGTAAAGCTTGCATTGGAAACCGCGCAGGCAGGCAAATCCGTCGCCATGATCTGTTCGGGCGACGCGGGCGTCTACGGCATGAGCGGATTGTGCGAGGAGATGACAAAGGACTATCCGAACGTCAGGGTGCTGACGATCCCGGGTGTTTCCGCGGTGCTTTCCGGCGCGGCGCTTTTAGGCGCGCCGCTGATGCACGATTTTGCGGTGATCTCGCTTTCCGATCTTCTGACGCCTTGGGAGAAGATCGAAAACCGGCTGCTTGCAGCCGCGGAAGCGGATTTTGTGATCTGCCTCTATAACCCCGCAAGCCATAAGCGGAAAGACTATCTCAAGCGTGCGTGCGATCTCGTGCTGCAATTCGCCTCGCCGGACACCGTCTGCGGCATTGCAAGAAACATCGGGCGTGACGGCGAATCGTTTACGGTTTTGCCGCTCAAAGACTTGCGCGACGCCGAGGTCGATATGTTCTGCACGGTCTTTATCGGCAACTCGCAGACGCAGGTCGTCAACGGAAAAATGGTGACGCCGAGAGGGTATTCGCATGAATGATATTTTGTTGTTTGCAGGCACGACCGAGGGGCGGCGCATCGCGGAGGTGCTTGCCGGTCAGCCGGTTTCCGTCACGGTCAGCGTCGCCACGGAGTACGGCGAAACGCTGATCGCGCCTGCCGAAAATATTTGTGTGACTTTCGGACGCAAGAACGCCGACGAGATCGAAGCGCTGATCAAAGAGTCGCAGGCGCAGCTTCTGATCGACGCAACGCACCCGTATGCCGTCGAGGTCACGAAGACATTGAAAACGGTCGCCGAACGGACCGGTACGGAGTATCTGCGCGTGCTGCGCGCGTCGGAGGACGCGGACGGCTGCGTGTTTGTCTCCGACACCGAAGCGGCGGTACGGTATCTGAATGAAACGCGGGGCAACGTGCTTTTGACCGTCGGCAGCAAGGAACTTTCGGCCTATACGGCGGTGCAGGCGTATCGGAATCGGATCTATGCGCGCATTCTGCCGGTGAAGGAATCGACCGACGCGGCATTCGCGCTCGGCCTCAACGGCAAGCATTTGATCTGCATGCAGGGACCGTTCTCCGAGGAAATGAACATAACGACGATCCGCGCGATCGACGCGAAATACCTTGTCACAAAGGACACCGGCAGCGCGGGCGGCTTTGCGGAAAAGATCGCCGCGGCAAAGGCGTGCGGGATCACGCCCGTTGTGATCCGCCGCCCGGAGGAGGAGGGAATCACCGAAGCGGAATGCCTTTCATTGCTTTCCAAAAGGTTCGGCATAAAACCCAAAAACCAGATCACGGTGATCGGGATCGGCATGGACGGCGAACGGACGCTGACGCAGGATGCCGTTCACGCCTGCGAGCAGGCGGAGCTTATCATAGGAGCAAAGCGGGTGACCGACGCATTGCAGCGGTTTCAAAAGCCCGTCGTAAACGCGATCGCGCCGAAAGAGATCGAATCGGTCATACGTACGTCGGATGCGCAGCGCATCGTCATTGCCATGTCCGGGGATACCGGATATTTCAGCGGCGCGAAAAAGCTTCTTCCGCTGATCCAAGACCTTGATCCGACGGTGCTCCCGGGTATTTCATCCGTTTCCTATCTTGCGGCAAAGCTTGGCGTGCCGTTTCACGACGCGGCGCTTTTATCCGCGCACGGACGCGCGATCAACCTGCCACAAAAGGTGCGGCGCAGTCCTCGCACGTTTGTACTGGTCGGCGGGGAGAACGGCACAGCGGAGCAGCTTCGGTTACTCTCAGAAAACGGACTCGGAACGCTTTCGGTCGCGGTTGGGACCGATCTCGGAAGCGAAACGGAAGCGATCGAACGCGGCACGGCGGAGGAGTTGAAAGACAAAACCTTTTCGCCGCTTGCGATCCTTTGCATCGAGAATCCGGATGCGGAAAAAGCAATCGTCACGCACGGCAGACCGGACGGGGACTTTCTGCGCACCGAGGTGCCGATGACAAAATCCGAGGTCCGCGCGGTCACGCTCTCAAAACTTGCACTCACGAAGAACGCGGTCTGCTGGGACGTCGGCGCGGGCACCGGCTCGGTATCGATCGAAATGGCGGAATGCAGCGAAGACGGAACGGTCTATGCGATCGAGCGGAACGAAGCCGCCTGCGAACTGATCGAGCAAAATAAACGCCATCTCGGCGTGACCAACGTCACCGTCGTGCACGGCACGGCGCCCGAAGCGCTCTTTGATCTGCCTGCGCCTACGCACGTTTTTATCGGCGGCAGCGGCGGAAACCTCAAAGAGATCATCACGGCTGCGCTTTCGAAAAATCCGTGCGTCCGCATCGTATTGAACACGGTGACGGCGGAAACCTTTGCCGAAGCAACAGCCGCGATCCGCGATCTGCATCTCATCAATGAGGAGATCGTCGAACTGAACGTGTCCCGTGGGCGAAAGGTCGGCGCGTATCACATGATGACGGCGCAGAATCCCGTCTATATCATTTCGTGCGAGGGGGACGGAACCGATGCATAGCCCGCGTATTCTGTTTGCGGCGCCTGCGTCCGGCAGCGGCAAAACCACGATCGCCTGCGGGATTTTGCGCACGCTCAAAAACCGCGGCAAACGCATATCGGCGTTCAAGTGCGGACCGGATTACATCGATCCGATGTTTCACGAGCGCGTCGTCGGCGTCAAAAGCGGCACGCTCGATCTGTTCTTTTCCGACGAAGCGCAGCTCAGACGCCTTTACGCGCAGAACGCAGAGGAGGCCGACTGTGCGGTCATCGAAGGCGTGATGGGCTATTACGACGGCATGAGTGCCGCAAGCGACGAGGCAAGCACCTACGCCGTCGCAAAAGCGCTTCGCGCGCCGGTTGTGCTGATTATAGACGCGCGCGGACAATCGCTTTCCGCGCTTGCGACGCTCAAAGGATTTCTCAACTACCGCAGCGACAGCGGTATCAAAGGCGTGCTCTTCAACCGCATGAGCGAGCACGTTTACAAGGCGCTGAAGCCGGAGGTCGAAGCGCTCGGCGTGGTTCCGATAGGCTTCCTTCCGAAATCGGACGATCTCATGATCGAAAGCCGTCATCTCGGGCTGGAGACGCCGAACGAGATTTCGGACCTTTCCGAAAAGCTCGACGCGCTTGCGGCGTTGCTGGAGCAAACACTTGATTTTGACGCGCTCGAAGCGCTGATGGGAGAGGCGGAGGAGTTGAAGATCCCGGCAGAGCCGGACGTGCCGAACATGCCGAAAACCGTGATCGCCGTCGCAAAAGACGAGGCGTTCTGCTTCCTGTATCGCGACAACCTTGCGCTGTTGAGACGGTACGGCGCTGAGGTACGGTTCTTCTCTCCGCTGCATGATACTGCGCTTCCAAAAGGCACACAGGGACTGATCCTGCCGGGCGGTTACCCGGAACTGTTTGCAAAACAGCTTTCCGAAAACAAGGCGATGCGTGACTCGATCCGCACGGCGATCGAAAACGGCATGCCTTGCCTTGCGGAGTGCGGCGGTTTTCTGTATCTTCACGATACGCTTTCCGACATGGACGGCGATCCGTACCCGATGTGCGGCGTGATCCGTGCGGACGCGTACCTCACGCAAAAGCTCTCCCGCTTCGGCTACGCCACGCTGTCCGCAAAGGAGAATACGGCGTTTTTCAAGGCGGGCGAAACGATCAAAGCGCATGAATTCCACTATTTCGAAAGCGGCGATCCCGGAGCGGCGTTTTCCGCCGTAAAGCCGAACGGACGGGAATGGACTTGCATACATGCGGACGGCAATCTGCTTGCGGGCTTTCCGCATCTCTTTTACGAATCGGATCCAAAACCGATCGAGCGATTTTTGCGTGGCTGCGCAAAGGAGGACTGAATGGCAAAACCGATCATGATCCAGGGGACGATGTCCAACGCCGGCAAAAGTCTGATCGCCGCCGGGCTTTGCCGTGTCTTCATGCGGGACGGATACCGCGTCGCACCGTTCAAGGCGCAGAATATGGCGCTGAATTCGTTTATCACGAAGGAAGGGCTTGAAATGGGGCGCGCACAGGTCGTGCAGGCGGAGGCGGCGGGCGTCGAGCCGTCCGTGCTGATGAATCCCATCCTGTTGAAGCCCACGAGCGACATGGGTTCGCAGGTCATCGTAAACGGCGAGGTAAAAGCCACGCTGTCCGCGCGCGACTATTTTGCCGTGAAGCATACGCTGCTTCCGGATGTGATGAAAGCGTACAACGCGCTGTCGGAGCGGAACGACGTGATCGTGATCGAAGGCGCGGGCAGCCCTGCCGAGATCAATCTGAAGGACGCGGATGTGTTCGTCAACATGGGCATGGCAAAACAGGCGAAATCACCGGTGCTGCTGGTCGGCGACATCGACCGCGGCGGCGTGTTCGCGCAAATTTACGGCACGATCGCGCTGCTTGATCCCGACGAGCGCGCAATGGTCAAAGGGATCGTCATCAACAAGTTCCGCGGCGACGAGTCGATCCTGACGCCCGGCATCAGACAGCTGGAAGAGCTTTGCGGCGTTCCGGTCGTCGGCGTGGTCCCGTACGTGCATCTGGACATCGACGATGAGGATTCGCTTTCCGAACGGCTCGAAAACCGACCCGCTGCACAGGTCGACATTGCGGTCATCCGCCTGCCGCGGTTATCGAACTTTACCGATTTTCGCGCATTGGAGGCGATCGACGGCGTTTCGGTACGCTATGTGCAAAGCGTCCGCGCGCTCGGTACGCCGGATATGATCGTGCTTCCCGGCACCAAGAACACGATGGCGGATCTCTTGTGGCTTCGTCAAAGCGGACTCGAAGCAAAGATCCTGCGATATGCAGAGGACGGCGGCACGGTGTTCGGCGTCTGCGGGGGCTTCCAGATGCTCGGGACGGAGCTTTTCGATCCGCACGGCGTGGAGCACGGCGGCTCTTTGCGCGGCATGGGGCTGCTGCCGATCGAAACGACGTTCACCGAACAAAAGACGCGCACGCGCGTTTCCGGCGCGTTCGGAAAACTTTCCGGTTCGCTTGCAGCGCTGTCGGGCAAGTCGTTCGACGGCTACGAGATCCATATGGGACAGACGCAAAGCGACGCTCCGATCGCGTCGATCACGGATTCCGTTTCGGGCGGCACACGGATGGACGGCTGTCAGAACGGCAATGTCTACGGCTCCTACGTGCACGGGATCTTCGACGGCGACGCGGTGGCGGGCACGCTGGTACGCGCACTGGCGGAACGGAAGGGGATCGATCCGGATTCGCTCGACGCGGTCTCGGGCGAGGCGCATAAACAGCAGCAGTACGATCTGCTCGCCGAAGCGATCCGGAACCATATGGACATGCAAAAGATTTACAGGATTTTGGAGGAAGGCGTATGACGGAGATCAGACATTTTGCACCGTCGGAGATCGAAGCGGAGAGCTTTCGCATCATCACCGAGGAGCTCGGCGACCGGCAGATCGATCCGGCGCTTGCGCCGATATTAAAGCGTGTGATTCATACGACGGCGGACTTCGATTATGCCGACAATCTGTATTTTTCCGAAAACGCGGTACCGCTTGCGCTGAAAGCCCTGAAAGGAGGGGCAACGATCGTCACCGATACGCAGATGGCGCTTGCGGGGATCAATAAGCGGACCGCCGCGCGGTTCGGCTGTGAGGCGGTATGCTATATGTCCGATCCGGACGTGGCGGAACAGGCAAAGGCGCAGAGCGTCACCCGTGCAAGCGTCAGCATGGACAAGGCGGTTTCGCTCGGCGAAAACGTGATCTTTGCAATCGGCAATGCACCGACGGCGCTGATCCGCTTGCGGGAGCACATTGACGCAGGCTATCGACCGAAGCTGATCATCGGCGTGCCGGTGGGATTTGTGAACGTTGTCCCCTCCAAGGAACTGATCACCGAAAGCCCCGTGCCGTGCATCGTGGCGCGCGGCAGAAAGGGCGGCAGCAACGTCGCGGCGGCGATCGTCAATGCGCTGCTTTACGAACTGGACGTAACCAGAGGAGGTACCAGATGAACAGCGATTCCTTTTTCCGGAATACCGACTGCAAGTATTTTCCGTGCCACAAAACCGATCACCCGGAGAACTTCAACTGCCTGCTCTGTTACTGCCCGCTGTATATGCTGGGCGACAAATGCGGCGGAAACTTCACCTACACGGAATCCGGCATCAAAAATTGTACGGACTGTCTTGTCCCACATTCAAAAAATGCAGTGCAGTACATCATCAAGCGCTGGCCGGACATCGCGGAGAGGGCGAAGCGAACGGAATAAAACGATAAACCGCAAGGAGCTGAAGGTAAATTACAAATAAAAACGCTGCTTTTATGTTCATATAGTCCATTGTGTGATAATATGTCCATATAGTATCTTTTTTTGTTGTGGGGGAGATTTTCATCAGGTACGCAGGTGAACAATTCCCATTTTTGTTTGGCAGGGAGGGCACTCTTGACTCAAAAGGTACCTATTTATCGATGTTTTACGGGGATACGGAGATGGAAGAACAGAGCATGCCCCAAATGGACATCTGCGTAGTATAGGTAAAGACCGGCACCAAGATCACACAGACGAAAAAGAAAAGAAACAACGAAAAAACATAGATGATACGGGCGTTTTCGGGGTATAGTTGCACACTTTTCCGATATACGCCTCATTTGTTGGTTGCGTTATTTTTCGGCAAGAATTCGCAGAGGAAAAGACAAGCATATTTTTACCCGTCGCACATAGAATAACATGAAGAACCCTCTTGACAAATATGGGATATATCCCCTAAACTGTAAGTGAAAGGAAAGGTGAACTGAGCATGCCGACTATTTGTCATTTTTACGGAATCATTATTGTGATGTACCTGCGCAACAAATAGCACAACCCGCCGCACGTTCATGCGATCACGCAGGACTTCGATGCGCCGTTTCTTATTGCGACCGGCGAGATCATGGAGGGCGAATTCCCACCGAAGGCAAAGGATCTGGTGAAAGAGTTCATTATGACCTATCAAAAAGAACTGGAGGAAATGTGGGAGACCGAACAGTATCGGAAGCTTCCGCCGCTGAACTGAGATGTTTCACAAGGCAATCAAACTCGAATACAGAGAAGGGACAACACTTGAGTTGACGTTTCAGGACGGCAAGGTCAAGCGTTATGATATGTCTGCTCTATTCAGCAAGTATCCGCAGCTTGAAGCATTGAAGGATCGAACTTTGTTCACTTCCGGCAAGCTGTTGGGACCTTATGGCATTGTCTGGAACGATGATCTGGACATCGAAGCAGAGACGATCTATGAAGACGGTGAAACCGTCCGAGAGGAGAAACCCGCTGCGTTTGTGATGGTCGGTAATGCGGTCGCCGCAGCACGCGCAAGGAAAGGACTTTCACAGAAGGAACTTTCCGATCTGACGGGTATTGATCAGTCTGACCTATCCAAGATTGAGCGAGGGATTGCCAATCCATCCGTCAATACTTTAAACAGAATAGCAAAAGCTTTGGATGCGAAATTGCTGATATCAATTGCATAAATAGGATATTGCGGAATAATACCGGCCCGAGTAAATGTGCAATGTCAACAAGTATTATAAGTGTTCCTCAACTCGCTTGACAAGAAGTAAAACGCGATTATCATTAAAAACGGGGATCTCAAACGAGGTCCCTGTATTCTTGCCTGCCGTCAACGATCGCGTGGATTATGACAGATTTTGTTTTCTTAACTTCAAAATAACTGAAAACGCATACGATTTCGTATTGCGATCGTTTTCATAAGGTTTTCTTCATGGTGTAGCACCTTCCTTTCTTGTTTGTGACCACAGAATACCCCCCGAACCTTAACGGAACGTAAAATCAAACAAACTGTTTTTGAAAAGATAAAGGGGTGGTTTCTTCCCAATAACCCACAAAATATCTTGACTTGGAGTTAACTATAGATTATAATATGAGCACAGGAGGATGAAACCATGTCAATGTCGATTAAGGAAGTATGCGAGAAGTTTGATATCACCCCGGATACGTTGCGCTATTACGAGCGTATTGGCGTGATTCCGGAGGTCGAACGGACCCCCGGCGGCACGCGCCGGTATGACGAAGAAGCAATCGGATGGGTCAACAATGCGGTCTGCATGCGCAAGGCGGGCGTGTCGGTGGAGGCGATCGCGGAGTATGTCCGTCTGTATCGGATGGGTGACGAAACGCTGCAGGCGAGATTGGACCTTTTAAGCGGCGAGCGGGAAAAGCTGCTCCGGCAGCAGGAAGAACTGAAAGCGACTATCGAGCTATTGAATTACAAGATTTCCCGGTATGAAGAAGCCGTCATAACCGGCGTTCTTTCCTGGGATAAAAAGGAAGGAGAAACAGAATGAAAAGAACTCTTTCCCTGTTGCTCGCGGCGTTGCTTCTCGTTGGACTTTGCGCCTGTTCGGGGGGATCCTCTCCGGCTGCAAGCGCTTTGCCTACGGAACCGCTGAAAACCGAAGCGCCTGTTGAAAAGGAAGCCGCGCAACCGGAATCGGAAGCAACCTCCGCCGCTGAGACGCCCGCCGCCGAAATGGAACCGGTCGAAGAAGCCGCACACGGCACAAAGATCCTTGTGGTCTTCTTTTCCCGAACCGGTGAGCAGTATAATGTCGGCGTGATCGATGAGGGCAATACCGCGATCGCGGCAAAGATGATCGCAGAGGTAACCGGTGCGGATCTTTACGAGATCCTGCCGGAACAGGACTGCTATCCCTATACCTACAGTGAACTGACGGACGTGGCGAAGAAGGAACAGAACGAAAATGCGCGTCCCGCCATCAAAGGCGAAATGCCCGATCTTGCGCAATATGATACTATTTTTATTGGCGCGCCGGTATGGTGGGGCGACTGGCCGATGATCCTGTACACCTTCTTTGAGGAAAACGCAGAAGCAATGAAGGGCAAGACGTTAATCCCGTTTTGCACGCACGAAGGCAGCGGGCTGTCCGGCTTTGACAAAAAGCTTCAAAAGGCATGCCCCGACAGCACCGTTCTGAAAGGTCTTGCCATTCGCGGAACGGACTGCCAGAACGATAAAACCGGCGTCGAAGGTAAGGTAACGAACTGGTTGAGCGAAATCGGCTATTAAGAAATGAATGAAAAGGAAAGGAATAAAACCATGAGCAAGAAGGTATTGATTCTGTCGGGCAGCCCCCGAAAGGGCGGCAATTCCGATCTGCTGTGCGGCGAGTTCCTGCGCGGCGCAATCGAGGCGGGACATGACGTTGAAAAGATCCGCGTTGCCGAAAAGAAGATCGGCTATTGCAGCGGCTGCTACTACTGTCAAAAGAGCGGCGGCGTCTGCGCAAAGAAGGACGATATGCCGGAGATTTTGCAGAAGATGATCGACGCGGACGTGATCGTTTTTAGTAGTCCCGTCTATTTC
>JAFZIH010000004.1 GCA_017554455.1 Clostridia bacterium
GGTCCGCGCCCACGTCGGCCGCCTTGGTGTAGATACCGCCGCCCACGCGTGCGAAGAGGGCCATAAAGCTGGCGCCCATGCCGTTCATGACCATGATGCTGCCGATCTGCATCGCATCCGTAATGCCGAATACGTATTTCAGCAGGACAAACCAGACGGTGACGTCCAGGATTCCGAGCGCAACGACCGTAAAGCCCATGACAGACCCGGCGGAGAACGCGACGCGCAAGCCGCGGTTCAAACCTTCACTTGCCGCCTGCGCCGTGCGCGCGTTCGAATGTGTCGCGATCTTCATGCCGATAAAGCCGGCGAGCAGCGACCAGATGCCGCCGGTCAGAAACGCGAACGGCGTGAACTGCGAAAGCAGACTGCCTTTCGATACGAACGCCATGACCGCGAGGATCACAAAGATGATCGCGAAGACCGGCAGGACTGTCTTATACTGACGCTGCAGGTACGCGTTTGCGCCTTCGCGGATCGCGCCCGCGATCTTCTTCATTTTTTCGGTGCCTTCGGAGAAGGACAGAACCTTCTTTGTTTGCAGCAGCGCGTAGATCCCTGCGAGTACCGCGCCGATAAACCCGATCCAGAATAAGTTTTCCATAGCTACCTCTTTTCCTTTGAAGATAATTGACAAAATCCGATTTTTGTTACGCAAACGTTTGCGTAAACGGTTAAAAGAGAACCGGCGTCAAAGTCCGTTCTGTCGATCAAAGCCGAGCGAACAGACGCCGGAGAAACTTACGCGGGCTTATGCGGCCGCGCTGCGCTTTTTTCTGCGAAGAATCAGCACGACGACGGCTGCGGCAACTGCCGCTCCGCCGACGCCGATCAACGCCCAGACGATCGGCGAAAGACCTTTCTGCTCAGGTTCCGCCGGTTCTGCGGGTTCCGCCGGTTCAACCGGTTCCGCGGGCTTTACGGGCTCTGTCGGTTCCGTCGCTTCAGCCGGTCCCGCCGCTTCGGTTTGTTTTGCGAGCGTAAAGCTGTCGATCACGGTATAGTCGGAGCAGTTCTTCTTGTTCGGGTCCCCCGCCTCCGTGCGCTGATACGCCGTGATGGTGACGCCGCTTTCGGACACTTCGACGTAGGTGAAGTACTGCCGTTCATCCTTCTGCCCGCCGGTCTGGAAGGTCAGCACGTCGTCGAGCTCGCCGCCGTAATCGTCGAACTTCGTTCCCATCGGGCTGGTCGTGACGAAGGTCGTCCCCGCGCCGATCTCCGCCTTTTTGCCGTCGCCGTCGACCGTCGCGCGGAAATAATCGTGGATGTGTCCGTTGAAGTACAGGTCCACACCGAACTCTTCGCACATCTTCTCAAGGAACGCGGTCGCGGCGGCGTCATCCTGAACGAGCCCCGCGTGCGCGCAGATGATGCGGTACGTGCAGCCGGAGGACTCGAATACTTCCTTTGCCCACTGCTTCTGCAGTTCGTAATAGTTCATCTTGTCGGCGGACGCGTCCGTGCCGACGACGCCGGAGTACGGCTCGGTGTTCAGCGTGACAATGCACACGTCGCCGATGACGTACGAGGCGGTCGTCTCCGCAAGCATTTCGTCGTCGACGCCGTCCGGCAGATTCGTGCGGCCCTTGAAGTGCGAATACACGACGTCGCCCTTCGATTCATGGTTTCCCGGGATATAAACGACCGGCGTTGCGGCAAGCTGCGCGCCGAGCATGTCGAACAAGTACGACCATTCGGCCATCGTGTCGTCCTCGGTCAGGTCGCCGAGGTTGACGATGAAATCGGGATGGACCGTTTCGGTCCAGAAGCCCTGCTGCGTGTAGAGATACGGCAGATAGCCCTCTTCATTCGTCGCCTGCAAATCAGATACCACCGCGAACGAGAACGTTTTACCCTCCGGCAGCGTCATAAACGTGTGGACGTCGCTTCTGTAATCGTCCGTACCGTCGCTCGTGACCGCCATGTATTCATAGGTCGTCGCCGGAGCCAGCTCGTGCAAATCGACGGAGTAGCTCGTAAACGTTCCGCGGTCTCCGCGCACGTTGACGCGTTCGATCTCGGTGACCGGAACGACGTTCCAGTCGGCTGCGCCCGCAAGCCGCCAACGCAGCTCGGCGGTGAGCCCGTCCGCCTGCGTCGTCCAGTTCAGGCACATATCCGTGACCGTAGCGCCGGGCGTCAGGGTGATCTGCTCGGGCATGAAGCGCATGGTCGGCGAAACGACGTCCAGACGCATCGTGCCTTCGGTCGGGAACGTATAGGTCTTGCCGTCCACGACCGCGGTGCAGAAGTAATAGATCGCGCCGACCTCATCCGCTTTGAAATCCGCCGCGGCTTTCGCGCTGCCGATCTGCATCGGCAGCGTTTCGGTGCATGCCGAGCGCTTTTTCGACGTACCCCAGCGCAGGTTCGCTTCACCGATCTCGACGCCGTCCGGCAGTGTGAAGAACAGCTCGATCGGTACGGCCTCGCCCGCGTACGCGCTGTTGACCGTCGGTTCCGAAAGCCGGATCACCGGCGTGTCGATCAGAAGATCATTGCGGATCCGTTCGGAGAGATCGAAGCGGTCCGCAAACGCGGCGGGAACGGGATATCCGCTGTCCGGATCACCGACCCAGGCCCAGGTCGTGTCAAAATCCCAACCGAGCTGCAAGGTATAGAATACCTTCGCGGTGACGGCTTCCGCGCCGACGACCGTAAACGCCGCCCCGTCGGGATGATCGCTCGCCACGCCGCCCGAAAGGCGCGTGCCTTCAAAAACGTAATTGTTGTGGATGTGCGAGCCGGATTCGCCGCTGTATGTGCCGCAGAGGTAACCGACGTTCTGGCTGTCCTCGCCGCCGTCGATCCTCTTGAGCAGCATCACGTTGTTGTCGATCGCCGTGCCGCCCTTCAGGTTGCCCACGAGACCGCCGACGCTGTCCGCTTCCTCGCCCATGACCCGAATCGAACCGCCGACGAAGCAGTTGATGATCTGTCCGCCGCCGGAGTTGGATCCGGACATGCCGCCCGCCGCGCCGTTCTCGTTGCCCTTGCCGCGCACGAGGATATCACAGTACACGAAGCAGTTGCGCGCTGCGCCGTTATAGCCGTTGTCGTTCTTTTTGATCTTGCCCGCAAGACCGCCCGCCGTCTTTTCCAGGCAGTCGATCGAGCCGGTGCAGACGACGTTCTCCGCGTCGCCGTACACGCTGCCCGCGAGGATGCCGCATGAAGCGCGGCCGACGATCTCCGCGTCGAGGATCGCAAGGTCCTTCACAAAGCCCTCGCCGAAGTCGTGTCCGACGTTGCCGAACAGACCGCAGTACTTCTGACCCATGCGCACAACGCGAAGGTTTTTGATCGCGTGGTTCTGTCCGTCGAGCGTGCCGAAGAACGCGCAGTGCACGCCCTCGTTTTCATCGCCGTCGGTAAAAGCGGCGATCGGGGGGATATAGCCCTTCGTCTCCGTACCGCTTCCTTCGGTGATCAGCGCGCCGATCTTTTCATTCAGCGGCGCCATGTCGAGGTCGGCGGTCAGCACGTACGTCGCATTACAGGGCGCGTCTGGCACGCCGTCGCTGTTCGTATCGTCCGTCTTCCAGACGCCGGTCAGATACAGAAGCTGTCCGGGCGTTGCGATCTCATAATAATTACCGTCCGCATGGTAGGTCGGAAGCTCGGCGCCGAGCGAAAGCAGCACGTCCGTCTCCCAGTAATCGTTCTCCCACCACGCGGTCTCCCCTTCCGCAGCGGCGCCGACGGGAAGAAGCCCGAGGATCAGCAAAGCTGTCAGTAACCATATCAATACGCGTTTCATGATCGTGCTCCTTTTCTTCGGTCGTCACAAAAGGGGAATGCGGAGGCGGCGGGTTTCGCCGCGCTCCGCGTCATTGTTCGTTTCAATTATGCGATCGGCTCAAACTCCACGCCGTCGGTGGAAACGCCTGCCGCCGCAACCGCGTCCATGTTCGCGATATCCTCTGCGTCGTCGGTGACCTTCTGCTTGAACTCATCCGGCTTGACAGAGAACGAGGTGTAGTCCTCAAGCGCTTTCAGTTCATAGTCTTCTTCGGTGCCGTCCGCATACTTGATGCGCAGCGTCATTGCGCCGAGCTTCTCGGTCTCACGGAACACGTACGCAAACACCTCGTGCGGCTTGCCCTCGACGGACTCGTCCTCGGTCGGGATGTTGCCTTCGAGAACGGTCTTGAAGATGTTCTTGCCCTTGTCTTCGCCGGTCGGGAACAGATAGACCTTTTCGATCTCCTTGCCGGACTTGTTCTTGAGCATCAGGTGGAGCGCGGTGTAACCGGCGGGGACTTCTCCGGCGGGTTCTGCGGGCTCTGCCGGTTCTGCCGGTTCTTCGGCTACGGGAACCTGGATCTTTGCAAGCTCAACTTTCGCGGCTTCCACAAGCGCCGCATCGATCTCAACAGTCGTGTAGACCGGATACCACTGGTCGACCACATAGCCCTTTGCGAGCGATTCCGCAAGGTAGTCGATCGGCTCCGGTACGCCGTCGTCATACTGGACCTTGATGTCGTCCGGATCTTCCGCGTTCTTCAGAGAGATCTCGTTCGGCAGATTGCCGCTGGCGTCCGGCTTGAACCAGTCGTCGATCGGATAGGTGATCGTCGCGCCGTCGTCAAATACGACGTCGATCGCGTAGTTGTCGGCGAGCGGACGGATGAAGCACTTAAAGAGATACATGCCGCCTTCCTTCGCCTTGCCGCTCATCAGAACGTCCATCTTTGCACCGTCCGGGCCGTACACGTAATCCATCATGTTGTTGTACGCCTTGGGATCGCCGCCCTCTTCATAGAAGTACAGTTCCTTGATGCCCTTGCCGGTCTTGTTCTTGAGTTCGACCGGGATCAGCACGTAGCCGGGATAGAAGTTGTCCGCCGTCTTGCCGAGCGCCGCGACGAGATCGCAGGCCAGCTTGTCTTCATCCTTGTCGAGCACTTCATGCTCCCAGTTTGCAACGTCCGTGCCCTTCTTCAGAGAGAGCTCTTCATACGTTGCAAGCGCGCCGACCTGCCAGACTGCCTTTGAGCCGTCCTCGAACACGACGGTCGTTTCCATCTCCTTGCCCGGTTCACGGACGATGTAGATGAACTTCTCATAGCCCTCGGGATCGGCGTCCTTGTCCTGCCAGCCCGTTTCGACCACGCTGTTGCCCATCTCTTCCCCGACGGGGTAGATGTACATTTCGTTGATCGTGAGACCGGTCTTGTTCTTGAGCTGGATCGCAATGCCTTCATACGCGGCCGCGGGTTCGGGCTCGGGTTCGGGCTCGGGTTCCGGCTCGGGTTCGGGTTCGGGCGCAACCGGCGCTTCGGTCGGCTGTTCTGCCGGCTTCTCCGGTTCTGCCGGCGTCGTCGTGCACGCGACAACCGACAGTACCATCAGCAAAACGAGCATGATGGAAAGTAGCTTTTTCATGATATGCCTCCTTATATTGTGTTCTGTTTATCACAACCCGCCCAAAGGCGAAGTTTGCTTCGTTATTCCGTTTCGCACGCGATCGCGCCGTCGTCGCCGATCGTGATGCGGATCCCGTTGTGCGTGGACGCCGGAAGCGTTTCAAGCGCCCGGTTTTCCGTGCAGTACAGCTGCGGTACCCTGCCCTGCAGCATCCGGACGATCTCCGCGTTCGGACGGTCCTTGCCGCCGCGCGGATCGCTCTGACACGAGATCACTGCGATCTGCGGCGAAAGCTTTCTGAGAAGCCCCTCCGTCATCGACTTCGGATCGCCGTGGTGCGGCAGTTTCACCACGTCGACCGGTCCGATCGGCTCGTCCTCCCAGTCCGCCGCGTAGCGGTCGCCGGTGATCAGCACTCTGCGTCCCGCATAAGTAAACAGCAGCATCAGACTCGACAGGTTCCGCTGCTTGGCGGCCTTGTACGCTTCGTCCGCGTCGACCGGTTCGTTTCGGTACAGCGCATCGAACACGCGCTTCTGCCGTTCGACGATCTGTGCTTTCGGAAGCAGGACCGATACGGACAGCTGCTCCGTCAGCGCGTTCGTTTCCTCCCCGACCGTTCGCACCGCGCAGCCGGTCTCCCTTGCGGTCTCCGTCACGTCGCGGAAGATATTCAGAAGATGCTTCACGCCGTTTTCCGTCTTCTCGACGGAGGTAAACGACGGAGTGATCCATCCGGCGTCCGCCGGCGGTATGTACAGCGCCGAAAGTTGTTCGGTCGGGATCGCCTTCAGGATGCGCTGCGCGCCGCCGATGTGGTCGATGTGCAGGTGCGTGAGAACCATCCGGTCGATGTGATCGACGCCCCGCGCCTTGAGAAAGTAGATCGCTTCCTTGCGGAACGACCCCTGCGCCGGTTCGACGAACGGTCTGCCCGCGTCGACCAGCACGGTATAGTCCTTTGCGGCTTTGCGGCGTTCCCGAAGAAGAATCGCGTCGCCGTCGCCGACGTTGCAGAAAAAGATCTCCAGCATGGCTCAGGTGTTGTAATAGGAGGGACGCGCTTTTGCCGTCTCCTCCGCCTCACGCTGTTTTTGTAGCTCCCTGTGCCACAGGATCCGCGCCGGAATCCCGCCAGTCAGGATCGACAAAATTGACGGGAAGAACACCAGCACGCAGTACTGCCAGAAGATGCTCCATCCTTCCCCGCTCGCCCAATCGCACATGAACAGCGAGGTCAGAATCATCATGCCGAGCAGGATCGCAAGCCAGATATAGGCGTAGTATACGAAGCAGCGCCGCGGTCCCTTTAAGAGCAGAACGGTCAACAGGCACGGTCCGGAGCCGATCACGGCGGTCGCAAGATACTGGAGCAGGATCGCAGGGACCGATCCTTCCGGCCACAGCTTGCCGAGCAGGAACCCCGAACCGAGATAAGCCGCGAGGTAAAGAACCGCAAAAAGGATGGACAGCATAAAAGCGTACAGCCAGACTGCGCTTTTCGGCTTTCCGTCCTTTGTCAGAAACGTGACGCGGGCAAACTCGTTGATCTTTTTTTCGAGGTTCGATTGCTTCCTTGCCATACCGTTCCGGGTGCGCCCCTCCACGCTGTCCGGCGCGGAGGAGCATGTTGCTTTCGATTATTTCCGCCAGCTTGACCAGAGATCCCAATAGCTGCCGACGCTGGAATAATAGTTGAAGATCTGTTCGAAGTCCGGCGCCTTGAGACCGACCTCTTCATATTCGATGCCGGATTTCTCATAGACCACGTCGTCGCGCACCGACCAGTGACCGAGCTTGTCAAACGTCTTGTAGCAGCCGGATTGTCCGTCCTCGCCGCCCAGCAGATAGCTGATATACAGACGCGCGCCGGCGGGATTGTCGCAGCCGGAGGCAACGTACACATACGCCGCCGCGTCCTGCGCGGTGTACGGGGAAAGTCCCGTGACCCACGCGATGTCCATGCCCATGTCGCGGTTGTCGAGCTTGCTTGCCGAGCAGAGACCGAGCGTCGGTCCGTTGACCGATTCATTGACTGCGGTCACGACCGCGTCGCCGTCGGAAAGCTCGTAGGATTTCATCTGGGAGAAGCGCCAGAACAGCTCAACGCCGGCGTTGTTCTCCGGGAAGTGCTTGAAGCTGCTGTTCTGCAGCTTGTCGGTGTAGGTGATGACGAGGTCCTCGCCGTACTGATCCTTATACTGCTTGAACAGCAGGTCGCTGTCCACGATCAGCTGCGCCCACAGCGCGGCGTAGGAAGGCGCCTTGACGTCCTTGGTGTAGATGTGCCAGTACTGCGTGTCGTTGCCGTTTGCGTCCGTATAGGACTGGGTATCGACGTTGTAACCCTGCACGATGTCCCACCAGCTCTTGATCGGTACGCCGTCCGGGAAATCACGGGTGTTGTAGAACCACGGATTGAAGGTGGAGTACAGCGGCATGCCATACTGCATCAGCGCGGGATCGATGTGCTCGCAGATCGCGGCGGGATAATAGGCCTTGACGATGTCGTACAGAACGAGGTCGTTGTAGATCTCGCCGGACGAATCCTTGCAGAGCAGCACGTCCGCATAGATCTTGCCGGAGTCGTAGTCGCGCTCGAGCATGCCCTTGACTTCGTCGGTATCGCACTGAACGAACTCCCACTGCACATCCGGATAGTCGCGCGCGATCTTTTTCTTTGCGGTGTTGGCGTCGGTCGTCGTCGCGTAGATCTTGACAACGCCTCCCTCCTGCTTTGCCATCTCATACAGCTCGTCCATCGACATGTGGTTCCAGTCGATGCCGTCCTCGCCGATCTGGTCGATCGTTTCAACGCCGGTCTTCGGACCGTCGTTTCCGGCGTTTGTACCGGTGTTGCTTCCGGAACCGCCGCAGGCAGCCGCCGCAAGGATCAGCAGCATGGTCAGAATGACCGCGATTGTCTTTTTCATAGAGCACCGTTTCCTTTCCGTTAAAATGAGGCGCAGCGGACGTCAGTCGTCGATACCCGCCTTATGCTTGGTCTTGGCATACTTGATCAGTCTGCCTGTCTTCTTATTATACACGTTCATGCGGCCCGGATGCAAGACGACAAATACATCCTGGTTCATATCATATTCTACCAAACCGACCTGGATCGCCAGGAATTCAATCCCACCGACCGTCAGTGTGACGAGCGTTTCGCTTCCGGCGGGCTGGTTCGCGTAGATCTTCGCCGCGACCGTATTTTTGTGATGCGGATCCTCGGTGTAGATATCGACCATTTCGGGACGCAGTCCGAGCACGCAGTCAAACTCCTCGTTTTCGGGGATCTCCTCGTCGGTCTTCACCGTTTCGTGCGGGAACACGTAGGTGCCGAATTCGCTCGTGACCGACAGCGTATCGCCGTTATACAGGCCCTTGGCGTCGATGAAGTTGATGCGCGGGTTGCCGATAAAGTCCGCCGCCTGCAGGTCAATCGGGTTGGTGTAAAGACCAAGCGGCGTGTCGATCTGCGAGATCTCGCCTTCCTTGAACAGTGCGATCTTCGTGGACATCGTCAGCGCTTCGACCTGATCGTGCGTAACGTAGATGATCGTCGTACCGGTCTCCTTGTGGAGACGCTTGAGTTCCGCGCGCATATCGATGCGCAGACGCGCGTCGAGGTTCGAAAGCGGTTCGTCCAAAAGAAGCAGCTTCGGACTGGATGCGATGGCGCGCGCGATCGCCACACGCTGCTGCTGACCGCCGGAAAGCTCGTTCGGATAGCGGTCGCGGTATTCTTCGATTCGCATCGTTTTGAGCGCGCGCATGACCGTTTCCTCGATCTCCGCTTTCTTCATTTTCTTGATCTTCAATCCGAACGCGACGTTCTGGAACACCGTCATGTGCGGCCAGAGCGCGTAGCTCTGGAACACGAGGTTCAGTCCGCGCTTGCTGGGCTCTTCATAGAACGCCTTGTCCGCGTCGATCATCGGCTTGTCGTCGATGGTCATCGTGCCGTGCTGCGGCTTTTCAAGCCCGGACACGACGCGCAGCGTGGTCGTCTTGCCGCAGCCGGACGGTCCCAGAAGCGTCATGAAGTCGCCGTCCTCGATCGTGAGATTGATGTCGCGGAGCACGTGGTTTTCTCCGTAGAATTTATCAATGTGACTTAAAACGATCTTGCTCATAGTCAAATCCTTTCTATAATCGGTCCTTGATGGATTACATGCTCTTGCTGACGTTGCCGCCGAACTTATCCGCGATCCTGTTGGTAATCAGGATGAACGCGATGATGATGATGCAGATCGCGTCGCCTGCCTGCGGCATCGTTTCCGCATAGGTAAAGGACAGGAACGACAGCGTGTAGTTTTCTTCGCTCGTGATGAGGATCGCGATCAGGTCGAGCTCCTTCGCGATGCTGATGAAGGAAAGCAAAAAGCCCGACAGGAAGCCGTGTCTGGCAAGCGGGATGATGATGCTGCCGATCCTGCGCCAGAAGCCCGCGCCGTTGATCGTAGCCGCCTCCTCAAGCTCGACCGAGATCTGCATCATGTTCGAGGAACCGGACCGGCTTGCGAACGGGAAATGCTTGACGATCGAGACAAGCAGGATCAGCATGAACGTGCCTGTCAGCGACGGGATCAGCCCGCCCAGATGCGGCTGGCTGAACATCGCGTAATAGATCGCGGAGAACGCGACGCCGCTCATCAGGTACGGAATGAAGATGAGCTGTTCGACCGCGTTGCCGTACCACTTGCCTCTGCCGCGGGTCGTGATGTATCCGAAGAACTGTCCGAAGACCGCAGTGATCGTCGACGCGATCAGTGAAAGCTTTACGGTGTTCCACAGCGAGTGGAAGAACAGCGGATTCTTAAAGAGCCCCTCGCGGTCGAACGCCGGATTCGGCGCGTTTTCCAGCTCGCCGACCCATGCATAGAAGGAAAGATTGCTGAGCTTGTAGCCGCCGCCCGGGACGATCTGGAACGATTCCATGACGAGGAAGAACATCGGCAGGAACATCGCGACGACCAGGAAGATCGTAAGAAGCGTCAGCATCGGCCACTTTGCGCCGCCGAGCGGGATCGGATTGGAGCGCGTACCCTTGCCGCCGATCGTTGCATAGGATTTGCGCGTACCGATCAACCGCTGATTGATGAAGATCGTGCTCGCAGCGAGCAGGATCATGACGATCGAAAGGATGTAGCCGACCGCCTCGGTGCTGGACTGACCGAGGAACCATTTCATCTTGGTTGCCAGCACGTGATAGCCCGCGGGCTCGCCGAGACGCGCCGCCACGCCGTAGGTGCCGATCGATTTACTGATCGTCATGATCGTTGCCGACAGGATCGAAGGCAGCACGAGCGGCAGCGTGATGCTCTTTAAAATCTGCGCCTTGTTCGCGCCCTGGATCTCGCCCATCTCCTCCAGTTCGGAGTTGATCGACCGCAGCGCGCCGGATACCATGATGTATGAGAATGCGTAGTAGTGCAGCACCATGACGAGGATGATCGCGATGGGCCCGTACGCCAGCCAGTCCGGCACCGGAACGCCCATGCCGGTCAGAAGCCCGTAAAAGCCGCCGAACTTCGGCGTACGGAAGACCGTCAGCCACGACAGCGCCTTGCACCACGACGGGATCATGTACGGGATCAGGATCAGCGAGGACAGAAGCCCTTTGCACGGGATGTCAGTACGCACCATCAGCCACGCCATCAGCGCGCCGAGCGGGACGGAGATGACGGTCACGAACAGACCGACGGTCAGCGAGTTGAACAGCGGCTCCAGAAGGTTCACGTAGATCAGCGTGCCCTTGAGCCCCATACCGCCCGACGAAATAAAGTTCTCCTTTCCGAACAGGTACCGCCACGAATACAGCGTGTAGCTGCCGACCTGCGCGTCGGGATACAGCTTGCGGACTTCTCTCAGCGCACCTCTCGTCGTGACAAACGTATTCTGAACCATCGTCAGCAGCGGGATGATGATAAAGATAAACAGTATGATCAGCGTGATCGCGACGATCACGTTGAACGGATTGCCGACGACGTTCAGGAACTGGTTTTTAAACCGTTCCTTTGTCATCGGAGGACGTTTCCATCCTTTCTTTGCCATACAGAACCCTCCAATTTCGGATTTACAACAATTTCAACAGATTACCGTTCCTCTTCGCGTTCCTTCTTGAGGAGCGTATAAACGTCGTAGATATCGGTGATCTGATAGTCCGGCTCTACGTCGAATTTGCCGATATCCTTCTGCGGCGTCAGAAATGAATTGATCTTGAAAACACGGCCGAAGCCCATTCTGCGCGGTCCGACCACGTCGCGCGAAAGCGTATCGCCGACAAACGCACATTCGGACGGATCGAGATTCGCCTGCTTCAAAGCGACGGTGAAGATATTCGGATGCGGTTTTCTGTACCCGGTGACCGACGAAAGCGTGATGTCGTCGAAATACTGCCGCACGCCGTACTTTTCGAGCGTATCAAATACCTGAAACAAGCTGCCCGTGTTGCTGACGACCGAAACGTGCATGTGCAGGTCCTCTTTGAGTCCCTTCAGCATCTCCGCTCCATGTTCGCGCAGCTTCCGGTCATAGAAGGTCGTCTCCCACATGTGCGCGATCTCTTCGCTGATACTGCGAAGCTTCTCCCGGTCGACCGGAATATCCTTGAATCCCCAGTCCGGCCAGATTTCCTCCGGTTTCAGTTCCCGGAGCGTACGCTCGGAATCCTTCTTATATGCGTTGATCCCGACGCCGACCTTCGCCCACAGCGTTTCCGCGTCGTACGGGACCTCGATCCCGTGCTTTTTCAGAATCTCGTACAGTGCATAAGCGGTTGCCCGATCATTCTTCTCATCGGAATACAGATCTTCGAGGGTTCCTCCCATGTCGAACATTACTGCCTTGATCATTTGCATTTCTCCTCCCGCAATATGGTCAATCCTCAGCGCAAACGTTTGCGCTTTGTCGATTAAATATTACCACGTACATCCTTGATTGTCAATCATCTTTGTGCAAATTTATGCGAAAAAACCTTCATGAATTTACATATAATGAGCCGTTCCCCGTTCGTGCAGATGTGACGAACGGGGGTTTTTGCCGTCATCCCCTGCCGTTTCGTCACGACGTACGATCACGGCTCTTCACCGCGATCGCTCCCGACCCGGGTAAAATCGGCGAAAGCGCTGTTCGTCCGTATCCGGCTTCTTTGGCATATCTTGCTCCGCACATACGAGAGGCAGCGCTGTTATGCGATCCTGTTCCGAAAGATCATATGTTCGTTATTCCGCCGATCCGGCTTCGGAGCACTGTATTCCCGCTGTTTTCCGAATTAAGGTTGACAAGTCCGTTATTCGGTGATAATATAATTGCGTAGAGACGTAAACGTTTGCGCTCGTACATTACGTACACCATCAGAAAGGCGGCGAGGTTATGTCAACGTTGGCCGGTTATATGTTCGGTCATTTTTCGCTCCTCCAGTACCTGGAATTCATGGTCCGGATACTGGTTTCCTGCTTCTGCGGCGCATGTATCGGCTATGAACGGACAAAGAGGCTGAAGGAAGCCGGTATCCGCACCCATATCATCGTCTGCTGTGCGGCGTCGCTGACCATGATCATATCCAAATACGGATTTGTCGATATGAGTTCGGCGACCGAATTCTTCCCCGGAACGCACAGCACAGACCCCGCCCGTCTAGCGGCGCAAATCATCAGCGGCGTTTCCTTCCTCGGCGCGGGGATCATCTTCCGCAACGGCAGCTCCGTGCGCGGGCTGACCACGGCGGCGGGCATCTGGGCGACGGCGGCGATCGGTCTTGCGATCGGCGCGGGCATGTACGTGATCGGTCTTCTCGGTACGCTGATCATCGCTGCCATTCAGATCATCATGCACCGCTTCACGATCGGTACGGACTCCATGATGGTCGGTACGATCAGCTGTCGGACGGAGCAGCCCGAGCAGTTCCGGAAAGCGCTCGATGAATACGTCACCAAAAACAAGATGCAGATCCTTGCGACAAAGGTCAAGTTCAACGAAGACGGCAGCGAAACCTATCAGTTCACGCTGCGCATGCATGTGGATACAACGGTGAACGATCTTCTGCAGTTTCTGGAATCCGTCGAACACGTCAAGGCGATCAGCTGCGAGATCGAAAAATAACCGCATCGAACGACGTAAAAAACAAGCCGCCCCGAAAGGAGCGGCTTTTCATTTTCCGATTACGCGTTTGCTGCGCCGTGTTTTTTCGCAGACGCCAGATAGAACGGGATCGCGGAAAGCTGCGCCGCGACCGATACCGCGACCATGACGGGTATGCTTAGATCGTACAGCTCGCCCAGAAGCCAGCTTCCCAGAAACCAGCAGACGCCGAACGCGCATTCAAAGATCCCGTAGCCGGTGGCGCGGCTTTGTTTCGGCACGATATTGGTGACCGCGGCCTTCAGGATCGATTCCTGCGCGCCCATGCCGACGCCCCACATCACGATCCCGACAAGAAGCAGCGGAATGCTTTGGGCGGCAAACACAAGGACCGCAAACGGCGCGGACAGCAGCGTGGACCAGACGAGCGCGCGAATGCCTTTTTTATCGTACAGCAGACCGAATCCGAGCGCGGCGACGGCGTCCACCAGCATAGCACCCGCGTAGAGCAGCGGAAGTGTTTCGGGCGCAAACGCGTAGGTCTTTGCAACATGCATGGCCACAACGGAATAATCGATGAATCCGAACGCAAACAAACTGATCCCGACAATATAGAGGATGAATTCGCCGCCGAGCCTGAACGGGATATACTGCTTCGGTTCCGGCTCAAACTGCTCCGGATTCGGAAACTTTGCCCGCGTGATCAAAAGCAGGATCAACGTGATCGCGCCGGGGATCGCAAGCACCGCAAAGCAGACCGCATACGTCTTCAGCACGGAATCGTCCTGCCGGAACAGCATGACCAGGTACAGCAGCACCGGGCCCAGAAACGCGCCGATCTGATCCAGCACTTCCTGCAGCCCGAAGCTTTTGCCCGCGCCTTCCTGTGACGCGGCAAACGACATGATCGTATCCTTCGCGGGTTTTTTGATCGCCTTCCCCATCCGCTGAACGACAAGCAGAATGCATGCCGCGATCCAGCCGTGACTGCCGACCAGCGCAAGCGCCGGTACCGCCAGAATATCGAGCACATACCCGAGGATCGTCATCGGCCAGTATCGTTTGGTCCGGTCCGTGATCCTGCCGAAGACGTAGCGCATGGAGTAGCCGATCATTTCGCCCAGACCGGAAATGAATCCGATCGTGCCCGCCGATGCGCCGAGCATCGACAGATACGCGCCGCGAATGCTGGAAGCGCCTTCGTGCGTCATGTCCGAAAACAGACTGACGATCCCGAACAGCACGATGAACAGCATCGCGCGGGAAAGCGCTTGTCTTTTCATTCGACTCATCTCCCGTAAACGGCTTTCGCCCCTGATTCGGGTCATTATAAACCCTTTCACCCCAACCGTCAATACCGCGTCGATGATACGCCTGTTCACAGGGCGCTGCGCGTAGCGTTGGCAAATTGTCTGGTCAACGTCGATTACTACGGTCGGCAGAGACTCGTCATTATTCAGAAAAAAGATGTAATCACCATGACCAACTCGGGTGATTTCCGTATCGGTCTTTCCTCCGCGCGTTCCGGCGGCATCTCCGATCCGCGCAACGGTACAATGATGAAGATGTTCAATCTGATCGAGATCGGTGAACGCGCGGGCAGCGGTATCCCGAATATCTTTGAAGTCTGGAAACAGCAAGGATGGAGCGAACCGGCGATCATGATCTCCTCAGAACCCGATCGCGGCACGCTCATATTGCCGTTAATCCGGAATGCAGCGATAAAAAGCCGCATATTATCCTGGAATATTATAATAATCGAAGGATTGTAATAGTTTCTTGTCTATATAGCACGATATAAATACAATGTTTATTCCGGCGTTTCTGATGATTCCGAAGGAACTGCTGATCCGCTGCGGCAGAGAAGGGCAAAATTGCGACGACCGAAAATCCCGGTAAATACGCAAAAAGCGCTTAATCATCTGGGTTTTGGGTGTTTTTCATTTGGTTCAATCTGTTCAAAGAATCATAGAAAGACACTTGTTTATGATCAGAGTGTTGTCAAAAATGTTGTCAGAATTGCGGCTCTGCTGTGTCGTTTCGGGCAAAAGGCGAAGAAATTTAACATGATCCGGCTGCAATCCCGTTCGTTATGCGTATTGACCGCATTTCACGGAACTGATAAAATATCATCATCCTGATACATACGGAGGATCACATGGACGGAAGCATTGCCGCCACGTCGTCGGCCGATCTGACAGCGTTTTTCACCAATATGATCGGCACGCTTGCCGTAATCCTTGTGCTTGCCGCATTTATCAGCGGCAGCGAACTCACATCCAAGTTTTTCGGTTCCAAAACCAGTTGGAAATATTCGCTCTTCGTCGGTGTGCTCGGAGGCGTTTTCGGCATTTACGGCACAATGACCGGTCTCGAATTGAACGGCGCGATCATTTCGGTCCGCGACATAGGACCCATGCTTGCGGGCTTCACGGGCGGTCCGCTCGGCGGTCTGCTCGCCGGCGTCATCGCGGGCGTTCACCGTTACTTTGTCGGATCAAGGGACTCGACAACCGCGCAGCTCGTCACATATGCCTGCATCATCGCGACGGTCTGCATCGGCGTCATGTGCGGCATCCTCTCCCGGAAGTTCCGCGAGAGGCTGAAAAAGCCGTGGTGGGCGTTTCTCATCGGTGTTGTGATGGAGATCTTCCATCTTTCGCTCTTTCTTCTCATCGTCAAGCCGTTCGACACGGCGCTCGGTGTTGTGAAGGCGATCTTCCTGCCTTTCATTCTGGTCAACGCCGCAGGCTTTACGCTGATGATCACGATGATCGTTTATCTGGAAAAACAACGCGCGATCGCGCTCGAACGCTCGCGTCTCAAAACAGAACTTGAGGTTGCAACCGTCATTCAACGCTCGCTGCTGCCGCCCATTACAAAGGATTATCCGAACAGGTCCGAAATTGAGATCGCCGCTTCGATGGATCCCGCAAAGGAGGTCGGCGGCGACTTCTATGACGTCTTTTTTGCCGACAAGGATCGACTTGCCTTTGTCATCGCGGACGTTTCCGGCAAGGGGATCCCCGCCGCGCTGTTTATGGCGACGTCCAAGACCACGATCCAGAACTGCGTGCGCGACTATCCTTCCCTGTCCGAAGCCATCGAGATCGCAAACGACAGCCTCTGCCGCAACAATACGGCGCAGATGTTTGTTACCGCATGGATCGGCGTGCTGGATATTCCGTCCGGAGATCTGACCTTCATCTGTGCCGGGCACAACCCTCCCGTGCTGCTCTCAAACGGAACAGCGGAATTCATCAAGCGCAGAAGCGGTTTCGTTCTTGCCGGAATGGAGGGCATGAAATACCGCGAGCAGACGGTTACGCTGAAAAAGGGCGACCGGTTCTTCCTCTATACCGACGGCGTAACCGAAGCCGAAAACAGCAGGCACGAGCTTTTTGGAGAAGAACGTTTGGTTTCCTGTCTTGCACATGCAAGCGCAAAAACGCCGGATGAGATCCTTTCCGATGTCAAGACCGCCATCCGCGCGCATGTCGGCGGCGCCGAGCAGTTTGACGATATTACAATGCTGTGCATCAGCTATCAAGGCGCAGAATAATCATTTCGCTTTCCGTTAAGTGCAATCAGATCAAAAAGCAGGGCGAAGCCGAATGGCTTCGCCCTGATGTTTTGTGCGCTTTAACGCTTATCCGTTGTTGGTCGTATCGGGATCGTACGGATGCTCGTCAACGGGCGGGACGTCGTCCCATTCGCCTGCGCCGGTGATCTTCCTGAGATCCTCGAACGCGACTTCTTCCGGTTCCTTCTTCGCTTCTTCTGCGACCGTTTCCGGCGCCTTCTTTTCTTTCTTGAGTTCCATTTGTATGCTCCTTTCTTTTATCTCATATATCTCAGTTCAACCGTTTACGGCTGCTGTGCCGGGAATATGTTGATCAGACCGACCACATAGCGCAGGATCGCCGCCGCGTCCGCCGCGGTAACGCTGCCGTCGCCGTCGACTTCCGCATTCAGTGCGCCGCGCTTTGTGATCGTCGACAGTCCGACGATCGCGCGCAGGACCAGCGCAGCGTCTGCCGCGGTGATCTTGCCGTCCACATTCGCGTCGCCGTACAGGATCGCTTCGAAGGTGATGCTGCCATCCGTCGTTTCCGCGACGAGCTCAACGACTTGTCCGTCGATGACGAACGCCATTGCGCTGCCGTTTCCGAGCGTGTTCTCAGTGAACGTGACGTCCGTCTTCTCCGCTTCGCCGACCTTGGCGAACCAGAGCGTCAGCATTTCATCGCCGTTTTGGACAAGCTGTTCGGTTTCGGACGCCCAGACCGCGGAGAGCTTGCCGTTCTGATCGTTGACCGTCCAGTCGAATGTGCCTTCCGCCTTGCGGAGTGCGAGGACCGCGGGATCATACGCGAGGAAGATCTGCGCGCTGCTCGCGTAGGAACCGCCTTCCGGCAGGTCTGCGACGCTCACGTCGTAGCGGTACAGGATCTCGCCGTCGACGATCTCATATTCGTCGTTTCCGATGATATCCTCTCCGACGAACGAAATCGCTGTCGGCGTTTCGGGTTTCGGATCGCCCTTTGTGACCGTGATCGTCGCTTTGACGGTCGCGCCGGTCGCCGTATGCGTTGCAACCAGCGTCGTCGTGCCTTCGCTGACGCCGAGCACCTTGCCGTCACTGATCTGCGCGATCTCGAGATCCTCGACCACGTACGCCACATCATCGGCGTCGCTGAATTTGCTGCAGAGATCCATCGAGAACGTGATCTCCGCGGTTTCGTCCGCCTTGACCGTGACGTCCTCAAGCGTCATATTCATCGGCTGCGAGAGCACGAAGCAGCCGTACTCGATATCGCCGACGTATTGGCGTCCGGTGTATTCATTGTCGCCGACCATCTCAACGTAGTCCCTTGTGACGGAGAACGAAACATCGCTGATGCCGTAGCGCTGCATCATCTCGACCGTGATCGGGACCGTGATTTCCATCGCGCGGGTCTCGCCCGGTTCGATCGGCGTCTCGAACGGGACGCGGATCAGTTCGCATTCGTCTTTACTGAGATCGATCGTCAGGTCCTCGGGTCCCTTCCACTCGACCGTCAGCATGTCGCCCTCGTCGGACGGCGCGTTGCCCACGTTGGTGATTTCAAACGAGGCATGGAAGCCGTCGTTGTCCTGATACGTTTCGAGCTTGTCGAAGCGGTAATCCGAATCCCTGTACAGCGGTTCGGATACGAACTCCGCCGAATTGCCGAAGTAGACGCCTTCGTCCTTCAGCTCCTTCGCGATCGCCTTGAAGGTCAGACCTTCGACGTTCTCGGGCAGCGTGTACGTGAAGCTGTGTCCTCTCGAAATGTTCGGACGCATTGCTTCCGTCGATTCGATCGTGCCGATCTGCGTCTCGGTTCCGTTCTTGTCTACGGCGTACAGGGTCAGCATGTAGCCCATCGCCGAGGTCAGACCGTTGTTGGAGACGCCGACGGTCACGAGGACTTCCTCGCCGCCGTTCGGTTTTTCAAGCGCCGCAGAAGCCGCTTCGCCGTTCTCGCCGGCATAGCGGACCTCGATCGACTCGGGCTCGACCGCGCCGCAGGGTTCCATCACGGTCGCGACCAGCTTCATGTCTGTGATCTCAAGCGGCATGAAGTCGACTTCGCCGTTGTAGTCGATGCCGTCTTCCGCGGGCGTATCCGTCTCGGGGATCACGAGCTCCTGACGGAAGCGGTTATGGACCACGATCAGGTTCTCGTCCTGCATCGTGACGGCGATCTCGTCGTTCATGTATCCGTCTCTGGTGAGCCGGTACGGCTTCGACCAGCCGGTGCTTTCGGTCTGGTTTTCGGGCAGCTCGGCGTCCTCGTCGGTCATGACCTTGCCGCTGGAGATCAAACTCGTCGCAAAGATCTCCTGCGCGACCTCGGCGTTCTCGTCATTCGGATCGCCGATGACGACGGTATCCGTCCAGAGGATGAACAGACTGCCGTTGGCGTCTTCGACCACGCGATAGCTCGCGGACTGTCTTGCCGCGTTGCTGTCGTCGGGGGTGAGACCGGTCGGGACCGGGTCGACGTAGCGCGACGTCTCGTCTTCATCCGACACGATCAGCGAGCCGTCCGGATTGATGCCTTCCTGTAAAAGCTGCGTCACGTCGATGTACACGACGCCGCTGTTGTCGCGGTACCAGAACAGCTTGGTGTGCGTCGCCGCCTCTTCCGTGCTGAACTCAGCGTCCTTCGAGCGGAAGAACTGCGGCAGCGTATCCGCCACGTTGTCGTCGGTGATGCGGATGCGGTACTTCATTTCATGCTGTTCGAAGTTGTAGACCTGCAGGTACAGTTCCTTGTCGTCGTAGGTGTCGTTGCTGTTGTCGGTGTCCACGGTGTACGCAAAGACCGCAAGACCGTTGTAGCCGATCGCCGTGAAGTCCGGGATCGCGTACGCGACCAGGCTGCCGTTTTCGTCCTCGTAGGTCGGACCGATCAGCGAGCGCTGACCGCCGAAGTTGTCGATCATGTACTGCTCGTTTGTGAGATTGCCGTGGAACTCGCCGTAATAGAAGTTGTTGAACAGCCAGCCCGCGGGCACGACTCTGCCGTCCGTGTCGACGTCCTCTTCGGCGTTGTAGATCATGTAGAACACGCGGCAGTCGTTGACGTACGGGTTCGAGAGCTCGTTGCCGTCCGTGGTGGTGTTGCCGCTCTTGACGCAGTAGACGATCGCGTCGCCGCTGACCTTGTCGCAGACGACGGTGGGCATGCAGTCATAGTAGCCCTTCTCCACGCCGTCCTTGATGCGGTGGTCGTTGGTGATCTTGACCGGCTCGTCCACCGTGATCGAGCCGTCGCCGTTGATCGTCGCAAACGCCGCATAGACTTCCATGCTGTTCAGATAATCCACGACGGGCGTGTTCTCGTCGATGTCGTTTGCTCCCGTGGAGACCCACGCGACCAGCACTCTGCCGTCCTTCGTTTCCGCGATGGAAGGCTGGAAGTCCGCCGTATCGTCATTGCTGACCGCGACCGGATCGCTCCAGACGCCGTTCTTATAGGTCGCGAGCTTCAGCGTGGTGCGCTGATACGGACCCTTTGCGACGTCGCTGTCGATGAACGCGAGCACGACGGTGCCGTCGTCTAATGTGATGAGCTGCGAATCCGCGCGTTCATACGAGTTGTCCGCAAGGATCTGCGTGGAGCCGGGCGCGAACGCATAGCGCGATTCGACCTGTCCGCCGCGCCACCTGGAATCCTCTCCGCTGCCCTGACGCAGGACGTAGCCGTTCGTCGTGATCTTTCTGGTCTGCTGAACGTTACCTGCCACGTCCTCTCCTCCGTTGTAGTAGAATTCGAAGAAGCCGAACGGCCAGCCGACGATCTCGACCATGATCGGGACCGAGAACAGGAACAGGTCGACGATGATGCCCGCCGAGATGCTGATA
>JAFZIH010000030.1 GCA_017554455.1 Clostridia bacterium
TTATGGGACGCTTTTCTTTTTTCTCTTGCATTCCCGCGCGGGTGCGATTAGAATACGATTGATAGGAGCAGCTATGGCAACGGACGGATTTACCCTGTATGCGTGCGTACATGAGCTGCAGCCGCTTGTCGGCGGCAAGATCGACAAGGTGCAGCAGCCCGACAAAGATATCGTGATCCTGCATATACACGCGCCGAACGCGGGGCGTGTAAAGCTCATGCTTTGTATCCATGCCGAGAACGGCCGCATCCAGACGATCACGAAGAATTATGAGAATCCGGAGACTGCGCCCGCGTTTTGCATGCTGCTCCGCAAATATCTGATCGGCTGCCGCATCGTTTCGATCACGCAGAAGGGTCTGAACCGCATCGCGGTATTCTCGCTCTCCGGGCGGAATGAATTCATGGACGCCGTCGAGATGCGCCTCATTGTCGAATTGATGGGCAGGCACGGAAATCTGTTTCTCGTCAATGAGAGCGGTACGATCATCGACTGTATGCGTCATTTTGGGATCGGTGAAAACGCATCACGCATTTCGCTTCCGAACATTGCTTATACGGACCCGCCCGAAACCGAGAAACACGATCCGTTCGCCGCAACCGTCGACGAGATCGAAGTGATCGCCGCCGGGCGCATGCCCGGGAAATGGCTCACCGATACGTTCCACGGCGTCTCGCGGCTTTGTGCGGAGCAGATCGTAAAGGACGGAACCCCCGCTATGCGTGTGCCGAAGGATATCCATGACGTTTTTACCGCGCTGAAGGAAAAACGCTTTGCGCCGTCCGTCGTTCCGGGCGTCGGCGTTCTGCCGTTCTGTCCGAGAAACGTCGCCTCCGTCCCCTGCTCTTCCATCATGGAAGCGCAGGATCTGTTCTATCGTGCGAGAGACGAACAGGCGATCCTGACAAAGCTTCGCACCTCTCTTCGCACCGTGCTCGATCACGCGCGCAAGCGCACGGAAAAGAAGCTGTCCGATTGTATGAAAACGATCGGCGACGAATCGCAGATCGAGCGCGATAAGCTGTTCGGCGAGCTTCTGCTCGGTACGCACGGCGTTCCCGCGGACAGGCGTTCCGTGACTGTCATGAATTATTACGAGGATCCGCCCGCGATCGTCGAGATCCCTCTGGACGCGAAGTTCTCCGTTGCCGAGAACGCGCAGCGGTATTTCAAACGCTATCACAAGAACAAAGCCGCACGCGCGTATGCGCTCGAACAAGTCGACGCGCTTTCTTCTGAGCTCGATTATCTCAAGGGACAGCTTCTGAACGTCGCCGCATGTACGACGCGCGAAGAGCTGAATGAGATCCGCGACGAGCTGATCCGTCAGCGCTACATTCGCGAGCAGAACGAAACGCGCAAAACGCCGTCGTCGGCGCAGAGCCGCCCGCTGCATTATCGCACGCAGGACGGGATCGACGTGTTCGTCGGAAAGAACAATCTGCAGAACGACCGGTTGGTGAAAAGCTCCGATCCGAATGCGATCTGGCTGCACGCAAAGGGCGTACCAGCTTCGCACGTGATCCTGAACGTCGCGGAGCCCTCGCGCGAAGCGCTGCACCTTGCCGCCGTGATCGCCGCGTATCATTCCGGCGCGTCCGCGTCCGAAAACGTACCGGTCGATTATACACTGGTTCGTTACGTGAAAAAGCCCGCCGGTGCACGGCCGGGATTCGTCAATTATTTTCATCAGCACACGCTGTACGTAACGCCGTCGCCGGACGCGATCGCGCCGTACCGTATCGGGGAGGAAAAATGAAACTTTTGCTTGCCACCAACAACGCGCACAAGGCGCGCGAGATCCGCGAGATCTTAAACGACAGCTTTTCGGAGATCGTCACCATGCGGGACGCCGGCGTCGAGTTCGAAGTCGAGGAGGACGGACTGACCTTTCGTGAAAACGCGCTGAAAAAAGCGGTCGAAACACTTGCATTCGTGCAGGATCGGTTCGACGCGGTGCTCGCGGACGACAGCGGGCTTTGTGTGGACGCGCTCGACGGCGCGCCGGGTGTGTTTTCTGCGCGGTTTTCCGGCGAGGCGCACAACGACGCCGCGAACAACGCGAAGCTGATCCGCCTTCTTTCCGACGTTCCCGACGAAGAGCGCACGGCGCGGTTCTGCTGCTGTATCGCGCTCGCGAGAGTCGGACGCGAGCCGATCGCCGTGCAGGGCGAGGTCGAAGGGACGATTCTGCACGAAGCGCGCGGAGAAAACGGCTTCGGATACGATCCGTTTTTCTATTACGCGCCGTTTCAAAAGAGCTTTGCCGAGCTTTCCGCCGAAGAAAAGAATTCCGTCAGCCACAGAAAACGCGCGCTGATGCTGCTTCGCGAGGTACTCAATGTCGAAGATCGCGATCGTATCTGATTCTCACGGTTCCATCGAGAATATCGCGCTGTTTGAAAAGCGTCTGAAAGGCGTCGACGCGCTCTGGCATCTCGGCGATCACGCGGAGGACGCGGAACCGCTTGCCGCGCGGCTGAACTGCGGATACGTTTCCGTGCGCGGAAACTGCGATCCGTTTTCCGACGCGCCGCTGACCCATACGGTCAACTGGCACGGAAAGCGTTTTTTGCTGCTGCACGGGCATACCGTGTCCGGACGGCTGCATCTTTTGTACGCCGCGAAGGAAGCGAACGCCGACGCGGTTCTGTTCGGGCATTCCCACGTCCCATCCGAGGAGACGGTCGAAGGCGTTCTTATGCTCAATCCCGGCTCCCTCTCCCGTCCGCGCACGTCGAAAGGTCCGAGCGTCGCGCTTCTCAAACTCACCGACGACGATATGTCCTTTGAGATCCTGTTTTCCGAATCTCGTTAGGTTTGTATTATTCACAATTTTTCAACAGTTTTATGCATTGACAAGCAAGGTCAATGCCTTTAAACTGTTACCGTAAAATGATTTGATCCGAAAGGTTTTTATAAACATGAAGAGAATCCTCTCCCTCGTTCTTTCAACCGTTCTTCTGCTGACCGGTTTTTCTTTTGTTTTTGCAGCGACCGCTTCCGCCGATTCGTTCGACACGGGCAAGATCTATGAGCCGTATTATATCCTCGTAAACGCCGACACGCCGACGAAATCTTACCGCGGCATCGAGAAGGAAGCGGACAAGCAGGTCTACCCCGCCAGCACAACGAAGATCTTGACCTGCATCGTCGCGCTCGAAAACGGAAATCTCGACGACATGGTCACCGTATCGCACAACGCGGTCAATTTCGGACGCGGCAACTCGCTGATGGGTATCAAAGAAGGATACGAATATTCGCTCAAGGATCTTTTGTACGGCATGATGCTGCCCTCCGGCAACGACGCGGCGATCGCGATCGCGGAGCACATTGCGGGCAGTACGGACGCATATGCCGAGATGATGAACGCGAAGGCGAAAGAGATCGGTATGACACATTCGCATTTCGTAACGGTTCACGGCAAGCAGAACGACAACCATTATACGACCGTTCGCGATATGGCGATCCTGACCGCATACGCGCTGAATGAGAGCCCGCAGAAAGAGATGTTCCGCGAGATCGTAAGCACACCGCAGTACACGGTCACATCCGGTCCCGTGGATAATCCGCAGTTGACGAACTCAAACCGCATGCTCGTCGACGCGCCCGTGACCGAAACGCTTCTTAGCCCGATCTCCTGTCTCTATCCCGACGCGATCGGCGTCAAAACCGGCGATACGACGAAAGCCGGTAAATGTCTGATCGCTGCGGCGGAGCGTAACGGCGTTACGATGATCGCCGTTTTGTTCGGCGGTACGATCGGCGATCCCGAGTATAACGACGGATGGAACGATCAGCAAAAGGAAAGATATAACGTGCGGCGTTTCCAGGACGCTATCGCTTTGTTCGATTACGCGTTCGAGGATATGATGAAATCCGTCACCATCGGACAGCTCGTCGAAAAAGGTCTTCAAACCGAGTTCGAAGTCACGATCCCGAACGCATCCCAAGAAGATTCCCAGGGCGGCGTGCTGAAAGCCAAGGCGGATCTTTCGATGGATATGACTGTCTCCGTCATGCAAGCCGATCCGGATAAGGACGTAACCGATATCAAAATCGAAGCGAACGAAATGTTCACGAATATCTATGCGCCGATCGGCGAAGGCACCGTGATCGGCAGCGTCGCGTACGTCTACAACGGTAAAACGCTCGTAAGCGCGAATCTGCTCGCCGAGCGCAGCGTAAAGGAAGGAACGGCGCAGACCGGCATCGCACCCGTCGAAGAAGATCCTTCCGACAACAGTCCCGCGGTCATTACCGGGGAACTGATCGGCGACGCGAACGCGGTCAGTTTGAATCCGGACGACGTCGTTCCGGTTTCGGAAACAGGCGGCTGCGGTCTGCCCGACAATATGAAATGGCTTCCGATCGCGCTTGCCGTCATATTCGTGCTGCTGATCGTCTGCGTCGTGATGTTTATTCTGTATCTGCGTGCCGAGCAGAAGCGCCGCCGTGCCGCAGCACGCAGAAGAGCACGTCAGCGCGCGCTGAAAACCGGTCAGTACAGCGATCGGCAATAAGGAGCCAATATGAAAAAAGCCGTCCTCTGCCTGCTCTTGAGCATTCTGCTGCTTCCGATGTACGGAACAGCCGAAACGAGCGAATCGACAGGATTCGACCTCAAGACGCTTGCGGAGGACACTGTATTTTTGGTGAATCTGAACGATCCAACGCACGCGATCCTGGGGCTTGAACGGAACGCGGACGTCAAACGGTATCCCGCCAGCACGACAAAGATCATGACCTGCATCCTTGCGCTGGAAAAAAGCGAATTCGACGAGCCGGTGAAAATCAGCAAACGTGCCTGCAATCTTACGGAACGAAATTCCAAGATGGGATTGATTCCCGGCGAGACGTTCCCCATGATCGACCTCATTTACGGACTGATGCTGCCGTCCGGCAACGACGCCGCGATCGCCATTGCGGAACATATCGGCGGAAGCGTCGACGGATTTGTAAAGCTGATGAACGAAAAGGCAAAAGAACTCGGCATGACCGGCACGCACTATATGAATCCGCACGGTCTGCATCATTCCGAACATTACACCACGGCGCGTGATCTTGCGCTTCTGACGGCGTACGCATTTGAAAACGACACCTTTCGGGAGATCGTCGCGACTGCGGAATATCGTGCGATCTCCGTGGAAGGACGGGAACTTATTCTCCGCAACGCAAACCGGCTTCTGCGCGACGTGACCGCAAATACCTATCAGCCCTATTCCTGCCTGTATGAATACGCGATCGGCGTCAAAACCGGTGATACGCACCTTGCCGGCAAATGTCTCGTCGCTGCCGCGCAAAAGGGCGATACCGTCTATCTGCTCGTTCTGCTGCACGGAAAGAACGCGCCCGACAGCGCGAAGGGACGCGAAAAGGACAGCTACGCCGCGCAGCGCTTTTACGATGCGATCAAGTTGTTCGATTACGCTTTTGAGAATGATACGGTCACGCTGAACGCCGACGATCTTTTGCGGCGCTGTCTTCCGGAAACCTATGCCGTCTCCCCCGATCCAGAACGCACCTTTGCGACCGAGATCCTGTATCGTATCCAATGGAACGAAGCAGATACGCTTACGCTGCCGCGCTGGCAGGCGGAACTGTTTGCGCGCGATCCGTTCCCTGAGGAATACGTCACCTATTCGATCGATACCTATTCTGCCCCGGTCGGTACGGTCGCCGGCTGCGCCGCCGTCACGTTCAACGGAGAAGACGTTTTCCGCGGCGAACTCATTGCCGACGAATATACCTACCCGCCCACACCGGAACCGACCGAAGAACCGATCCTGATCATATCGGAGGAAACGGCGTCGCCCGACCCGTCAACACAGGCCGCTGCGCCTTCTCCTTCGCCCGAATGGATGCCGATCGCGACCGAGCCGCCGAAGGAAGCCGGCTTTTGGTTTTTCCGTCTGTTCCGCTGCTCGCCCCACGACTAATCGTAAAACGGCAGACCGAGCGCAAAATACGTCCGCTTCCCTGCAATGCCGTCCGCTTTCAACCCGCACGCTTTCTGGAACCGCTTCACTGCGCGTTCCGTTTTTTTACCGAAAACCCCGTCGATCTGTCCCGGATCAAAGCCCCGTTCTCTCAGCGACTTCTGCAGTTCTCTGACGTCCTCCCCGCGCATATAAGGAGCGGTGAGCTTCAGTTCACGGGATGCGAAAAACGGCGGACGTCCGTACCGGTCCCAACCGGAGACCGGACTTTCGACGACGCCGACGTCGCGCCCCTTTGCCTCTATCACGCGTTCGCCGTCGATGGCATATCCGACGTGTACGGCGCGTCCGTCGCTCATACGAAATACCATATCGCCTTCTCTGAGCTCGCTGCGTTTGATCGAGCGGCAGAGCTTTCTGAGCCCATCCGCGTTGATATCGTGATCGATCAGATCGTGCTTCAAAAAGAAATAGACGCCGAGTCCCGAGCAATCAAACGCCCGCAGCACGTCTCCGTAGCCCTCACGCACTTCCTTTTTCCAATGCGCGATCGCGCGGTCAGCATTCCGTTTTGTCTTTTCCCTTTTTCGGATCCACTCCTCCGTGATCGTCGGCTTTTTCTGCCCCTGCGCGCCCCAGACGTAGATGCTGTGATTGCGCACCTGTTCTTTCAGATATTCCGTAAATTCCGATGCGTTCATAAAAAATCCTCCTCTTCATTCTATGTGAAGAGGAGGATCGCGTGTGAATCCGCGTCACCATTTGTTGAATACCTTTTCGGCAAATCCGAGGAACTCGGAAAGCACGATCTCCCGTCCGTCGTCGAGCTTCACCGTACCGGAAAACCGTCCGAACACCTGATGCTGATCGGAACGGATCACAAGCACATTCGTATCGGACGCGCGATCAAACAGCGGTGTAAAGACAAGATCCAATCTGCATTCATCGTCCGTGAAATGCCACGGTGCGAGCAGATCGTCCGATCCGTCCGGCTTTTTCGGGATCCCGAAATCCACGCGGGAAAGCTTATGCGCAACGCCGTCAAAAAACAGCATATTCTCGCTTGCCGCCGTCGTATCGCCGAAGCCGTAACCGAGATTGAACCCGAACACGTGCCCATCGACTTCGCCCTGCGCGGCGCTCCAGTACCACGTGTTTTTGTAGGTCCATACGCCTCTGCCCCAGTCGAGAAGGCCGAAAGTCTCCCTGGGGTCGAGCTCTGTACGATCCTCTCCGACCGCAAAATACCCTCTTGCGCGCATGCCGACGATCTTCTGGTTATAGTAGAAATGTCCCTTCTTTTTAAACGGCGTTGCGATCACCATGGTGTCCTGCGGCGCGTCGCAGAGGATGATATCGCACTCGAACGGCTTGCCGTCCCTGAAACTGTCGATCCGAAAGCGAAGCCGTCTTCCCTCCTCCGTATGCTCGAACGAACCGGAGGCGTTTTTCAGTGTCTTCTTTACGTCGCCTTCCGCAGATGAAGCGGGAAAGCCCGTCTTTCCCATCGGCAGCCAGAACATCGGCGAAACGGTCGTTTCCGTACGCGTTTCGAAATCGAGGACGGAAGCGGATAAAAGTCCCATATAGCCGTTGTCGTCGATCGTCAGCGCGACGCCGAAGCGGTCGTTGATGATGAGATAGTAATCCCATTCCTTGACGCGCATCTTCGGCGCCTTGATCTTTGTTCTGTCATACGTCTTTAAAAGTGCCGTCGCGTAACCCGGCTCCGAAAGATTTCCTTTTTCGTCCAGAAGCGGACCTGGACCGAACCGATGCTGCTGCATATCGTTTCCTCCAATAAAAAAGGAGGACGTTTCCGCCCTCCCGTATTGTTCTTATAAGCTCTGCGCGATCGCGACCGCGACGGCGACCGTTGCGCCGACCATCGGGTTGTTGCCCATGCCGATAAGGCCCATCATTTCGACGTGCGCCGGAACGGAGCTCGAACCCGCAAACTGCGCGTCGCTGTGCATTCTACCCATCGTATCCGTCATGCCGTAGGACGCGGGACCTGCCGCCATGTTGTCGGGATGCAGCGTTCTGCCCGTGCCGCCGCCGGACGCGACGGAGAAGTACTTCTTGCCGTTTTCGACGCACCATTTCTTGTACGTGCCCGCGACCGGATGCTGGAAGCGCGTCGGGTTCGTGGAATTGCCCGTGATGGAAACGTCGACGTTCTCATGCCGCATGATCGCGACGCCTTCGTTGACGTCATCTGCACCGTAGCAACGGACCTTTGCGCGCTCGCCGTCGCTGAACGGCTTTGTGTACACGATCTTCAGATCGCCGGTATAGTAATCGTATTCCGTCTCAACATAGGTGAAGCCGTTGATGCGGGAAATGATATACGCAGCGTCCTTGCCGAGACCGTTCAAAATGACCTGCAGGGGCTTTGTGCGAACCTTGTTTGCGGTACGCGCAATGCCGATCGCGCCTTCTGCCGCGGCGAAGGACTCATGTCCCGCGAGGAACGCGAAGCAGCTCGTTTCTTCTCTGAGCAGCATTGCGCCGAGGTTGCCGTGGCCGAGACCCACCTTGCGCTGATCCGCAACGGAACCCGGGATGCAGAACGACTGCAGACCGATGCCGATGGCTTCCGCCGCTTCCGCCGCGTCCTTTACGCCCTTCTTGTACGCGATCGCCGCGCCGACGGTGTATGCCCAGCCCGCGTTCTCAAACGCGATCGGCTGAATGCCCTTGACGATGCCGTACGGATCGACGCCGTGCGCGTCGCAGATCGCCTTTGCTTCTTCGAGATCCTTGATGCCGTACTCGTTCAGCACCTTCGTGATCTTGTCGATTCTTCTTTCAAAACCTTCAAACGTAATCATGAGGCACCTCCGTTATTCCTTGCGCGGGTCGATGACCTTGGCGGCGGTTGCAAACCGTCCGTAGGTCCCGATGTTCTTTTCGAACGCTTCCTTGGGATCCATGCCCTTCTTGATCGCGTCCATCATCTTGCCTAAGCTCACGAACTGGTAGCCGATGATCTCGCCTTCCTCGTCGAGACCGATCTTCAGGACGTAGCCCTCCGCCATTTCGAGGTATCTCGGGCCCTTTGCCTTTGTGCCGTACATCGTGCCGATCTGCGAACGAAGTCCTTTGCCGAGGTCTTCAAGACCTGCGCCGATGGTCAGACCGTCGTCCGAGAACGCGCTCTGGCTTCTGCCGTAAACGATCTGCAGGAACAGCTCGCGCATAGCCGTGTTGATCGCGTCGCAGACGAGGTCGCTGTTCAGCGCTTCGAGGATCGTCTTGCCGGGCAGTATCTCCGCCGCCATTGCCGCGGAGTGCGTCATGCCGGAGCAGCCGAGCGTTTCGACGAGCGCTTCTTCGATGACGCCTTCTTTGATGTTGAGCGTGAGCTTGCATGCGCCCTGCTGCGGTGCGCACCAGCCGACGCCGTGCGTCAGACCGCTGATGTCCTTGATCTCCTTCGCTTTGACCCACTTGCCCTCCTCGGGGATTGGAGCGGGTTCATGCTTCGCGCCTTTTTTGACGCATACCATTTCTTCCACGTCGCGGGAATACTGCATGTACGTTTCTCCTCCTTATTTCTTCCGGCGCGATAAACACGCAATCCCGGATTATGAAAATAGTATATCATACGAATTTCATCTTCGCAAGACGGGAATTGTGTGTTATAATTAATTCGGAGGTGAATTTTTACGCACCGTTTTTGGATCATCCTGACTGCAGCGCTGTTTCTCGGCGTTACTATACTGCATCTGATTGCGTGCTACCGAAGGTATCCTAAGATCCGCAGCGCGACGAAGGTGCTTCTGATGCCGCTGTTGTGCGCGCTGTACTGCTTTGTTGCTCCCGACGTTCGCATGTTTATCGTCGCCGCGCTCGTCTTCGGCTGGATCGGAGACGTATTTCTGTTGTTCAAAAGCAGAAAGATCCTCATGCTGCTCGGCGTCTGCGCGTTCGCCGTCGGACATATCTTTTATATCGGCGCTATGCTGTCCGCTCATCCGTCTCTGCACGTTCTGATGCTGATCCCGCTTGCGCTTTGCGCGATCTGGATGACCTTCGTATATCGCAAGCTGCTGCCGTACGCGCCGAAATCGCTTAAAAAGCCCGGTTTTCTGTATGCGCTGCTGCTGTCCGGCACGTGTCTTTCGGCATTGTACGTACTGCTTGTAACCGGTAAGCCGGCGTATCTCGTCGCATTCGTCGGCGGGCTGTTCTTTATGCTGAGCGATACGCTTCTGACCGGTCAGGAATATCGAAAAGAATTGAAACACGGCAACTTTTACGTGATGGCTACCTATATTCTCGCGCAGACGCTTTTGGTACTCGGTCTTGCGCAGACAGGAGGATTCTGATATGGAAACAGCTGCATTGATCATCTCCGGCGTGACGCTCGTCGTCATGCTTGTGATCTTGATCGTCATTCTGCTGAACAGCCGCAAAGATGAACAAGGCGAGCTTCGCAGGGATCTCTTGAGTTCGCTTTCGGCGTTCGGGAAAACAATCTCCGATAACCAACGAGCAGCGTCCGAATCGCAGGATAAGCGCCTTTCCGCAATGGAACAGAACAACGCTCTCGATTTCGAACGTCTCCGCAAATCGCAGGAGGACCGCATCAGTTCTTTGGAACGCGCCAATGAAGAAAAGCTCGAAGCGATCCGCCAGACGATGGAACGGCGGTTGTCCGCCATGCAGGCGGAAAATGCCGAGAAGCTTGAAAGCATGCAGAAGGTCGTCGACGAAAAGCTCGAGAAGACGCTGGAAAGCCGCATCACCGAATCCTTCAAACTCGTATCCAATCAGCTTGAACAAGTCTATAAGGGGCTCGGCGAAATGCAGGCGGTCGCAGCGGGCGTCACCGATCTCAAAAAGGTGCTGAGCAACGTCAAAACGCGCGGGATCCTCGGCGAAACGCAGCTTTCCGCGATCCTATCCGAGATCCTTTCCCCCGAGCAATACGAATGTGATATTGCCACAAAACCGGGTTCACGCGACCGCGTCGAATTTGCGATCCGTCTTCCCGGCGACGGCGAAACGCCTGTCCTGCTTCCGATCGACGCGAAGTTCCCGGGTGAGACGTTCGCGCAGCTGCAGGACGCCTATGAAAGCGGAGATCCCGAGCGTATCGGTTCGGCTGCAAAGATGCTGGAGATCCGCTTGAAAGCGGAAGCAAAGGACATCCGCGACAAATACATCGACCCGCCGCATACGACCGACTTCGGGATCCTGTTTCTGCCGTTTGAGGGTCTTTACGCCGAGGCGGTCAACCGCGGCTTTATCGAAGACCTGCAGCGTACGTACCGTATCAACGTGACCGGTCCGAGCACGATGGCGGCATTCTTAAACAGCTTGCAGATGGGCTTCCGCACGCTCGCGATCCAGAAGCGGTCCGGCGAGGTGTGGCAGATCCTCGGCGCCGTCAAAACGGAGTTCGAGAAGTTCGGCGACATCCTCGAAAGCTCGCAAAGAAAGCTCCGTCAGGTCAACGACGAGCTCGACACGCTGATCGGCACACGCACGCGCGCCATCACGCGAAAGCTCAAGGACGTCGAACGGCTCGATTCTGCCGACGTCAAAAACCTTCTCGATTGACAAGCAATAACCGGCACGGTGGTTTGACCGTGCCGGTTTTGCTTATCTTTTATTGGTCCTGCAGCTTCCGGATCGCGCGGACGACCTCTTCGCGCTCCTCGCCGGAAATCATGCCCCAGTCCTCTTTCATAATACGAAGCATCTCTTTGTACGCTTCGATCGCGCCTTTCTTATCGCCGCGGATCTCGCAGATGTGCGCGATGCTTCTCGCGCTGTCGGTATATTTCGGAGACGGCTGGATCTCCTGTCCCTTCCTGTACCACTCGATCGCACGGTCGTATTCCTGCCGCTGCACGTAGATATCGCCGAGCGTCGTTGCGCAGCACCACTCCTGCGTTTCCGCCATGGATTCAAGCACGCTTATCTGCGCTTCGGCTTCCTCTTTTTCGCCCGCCGCCTGCGCGATCAGGTAACGGTACATCGGCACGCGGAAAGTGTCGTCGATCGCGGCAACCTTTTTGATCCATTCCCTTGCCTCCGTCAAGCGCCGGTCGTCGATCAGATTGTCCAGAAGCCACATTACGGCAGAGCGATTTTTCGGATGTTTGCGGCAATAGTCACTGTACCATTCGATCAGCTCGTGACGGTTGCGGTAGTCCCAATCCGGGATAACGCTTCCCCATGCCTTCGCAAGCTCGCCGACCGCCTCGCGGTCGCCGTTCGTTTCCTCCACTGCGACCTTGCCGTGATCAACGGCCAGCAGCCGGTACTGTTCCGCCTGATGGCTGTAAAGAAGCGTCAGAAGCAGCTCCGCTTTCCCTTTGTATGCCGGATTTTCCGCAAAGGTGTTGAGCTGTTTTTCAAGCTGCCGCTCCTCTGCCTCGTCGAACATACCGTGGTCGCAGATATAGTTGTCGATGCGCTCCATCTGCTGCTCGGGATCCATCGCAAACAGCTGATCGATGGTCACGCCGAAGTAAACTGCAATTTCCGGCAGAAGCTGCACATCCGGCACGCTCGTACCGCATTCCCATTTGCTGACGCTCTGCGCGGTGACGTTCAGCGCGTTCGCCAGCGCTTCCTGCGTCAGCCCTCTGTCCATCCTCAGACGGCGGATTTCTTTTCCCATTTCCATTTTTACGTCCTCCTGTTTTTGATGACTTCATCATAGCAGGTCAAAAGCGGCATTGGAAGCGACCCGTGCGCGGACCGACTCGCGCGTCGGTTGTATGGAATTATTCCTTCGCGTACTTCTCGAACCAGTCCGTGATCTCCGTAAGACGACGGATGCGATGCAGCGGCTTTCCGGAGCGGGACAGCTCGTGATTCTCGCCATGGAACAGGCAAAGACGCGCGGGCACGCCGCGATCGACCAAAGCCGCGTACATCTGCAGGCCCTGATCGAGCGGACAGCGATAGTCCTCGTCCGAATGGATGAACAGCGTCGGCGTCTTCACGTTCTTCGCATATTTCAGCGGGCTGTGCTCCCAAAGCTTTGCGTGGTCGGTATAGAAATCCGCGTGATTCTGATCGCCGACGAAATAGTAGCCTATATCGCTGATGCCGTTGAAACTCAGCCAGTTCGAGATCGAGCGCTGCGACGCGCACGCGCAGAACCGGTCGGTGTGCCCGATGATCCAGTTCGTCATAAAACCGCCGTAGCTGCCGCCCGTCTCACACACGCGGTTCGGGTCGATCGCGGGATAGCGACGCAGCACCTCGTCCGCAAAA
>JAFZIH010000031.1 GCA_017554455.1 Clostridia bacterium
AAAGAAGTTTTTTACGGAAGAAAAAAGGATTTTTTGGAGTTTTGGCGTATATAATTATAGAATACTTTCGCGGAGGCGGCTATGGAGCAGGGATCGGTCCGGAAAATGCGGGAAGAATGGGAGAAGGAGATGCTTTCGCCCTATGCGACGCTCGTCGTCAACACGCGCGGGCGTGAGGTCCCGATGGAGCTCTGTCCCGTTCGCACCGAGTTCGTGCGCGACCGCGACCGCATTTTGCACAGCAAATCCTTTCGCAGATTAAAGCACAAAACGCAGGTGTTTTTAGCGCCGAAGGGCGACCATTACCGCACGCGGCTTACGCATACGCTCGAGGTCACGCAGATCGCGCGGACGATCGCGCGGGCGCTGCGGCTCAACGAAGACCTTGCCGAAGCGATCGCCATGGGACACGATCTCGGGCATACGCCGTTCGGACATGCCGGGGAAGAGGTGCTGAACGCGCTGCTGCCCGGCGGCTTCAAGCACAACGAGCAGAGCTTGCGTGTCGTGGAAAAGCTTGAGTACGACGGCAAGGGGCTGAATCTTACGTGGGAAGTGCGCGACGGCATCGTGAACCACACGAGCAGCGGCCGCCCCAGTACGGTCGAGGGCAAGGTGGTCTCGCTTGCGGACCGCATCGCGTACATCAATCACGACATCGACGACGCCATGCGCGCGGGCGTTTTGTCGGAAGAAGATCTGCCGCGCTCCTGCATCGAGCTGTTCGGACCGACGCACTCGAAACGCATCAACAGCTTGATCATCAACGTGATCGAGAACAGCATGAACAGCCCGGAGATCCGCTTTTCGCCGGAGTATGCCGAGGAGTTCAAGGTCTTACGCAAGTTCATGTTCGAGCGCGTGTACCTGAATCCGATCGCCAAAAGCGAAGAGGGCAAGGCAAAGGGCGTCGTGCGCGCGCTGTACGAGTATTACTTTGAGCATCCGGAGGTTCTGGACGACGAGTATCAGCGGACGCTTGAAACCGAGGGAAAGGAACGCGCGGTCGCGGACTTTATCGCCGGCATGAGCGACATCTACGCGATCAGCACGTTTGAGCATTTGTTCGTTCCGAAAAGCTGGAGCTGATCGGATCGTACAGTTCGGAGAAAGGAGAGCGCACGATGGCGTTTCCGAGCGCATGGCTCGATGAGCTTTTGCACAAAAATGATATCGTTTCCGTCGTTTCGGAATACGTCGAGCTGAAGCCGAAGGGCCGCAAGCTCTGGGCGTGCTGCCCGCTGCACGGCGAAAAAACGCCGTCGTTCTCCGTTTCGCCGGACAAGCAGCTCTTTTATTGTTTCGGCTGTCACGCGGGCGGGACCGTGATCCAGTTTGTCATGGACATGGAACGCCTGACGTTCTACGAGGCGGTGCAGCAGCTTGCGAACCGCGTGAATATGGAGCTTCCGAACGAGATCAACGACCGCGAAATGCAGCGGCAGCGCGCGTATAAAAAGCGCATGATCGAGGCAAATACCGAAGCGGCGCGGTATTATTCAAGATGCTTTTTGAATCCCGAGACGGGCAAGGAAGCGCAGGCATACGCCGCAAGGCGCGGACTGAACGCGGACATCGTCACGCGGTTCGGCATCGGCTACGCGCCGGACACGTGGGATTCTCTGCTCAAGCTTTTGAAGAGCAAGGGGTATTCCGAAAAGGAACTTGTCGACGCGGGGCTATTGGTGCACAACGCCGAGCGCGGCACGGTCTATGACGCGTTTCGCGGACGGCTGATCTTCCCGATCCTCGGCGTGAACGGACAGGTCCTCGGCTTCGGCGCGCGCGTCATGGGCGACGAAAAACCGAAATACATCAACACGGGCGATACGCCGGTCTACAACAAGCGCAACAATCTGTACGGGTTGTATCTGCACAAGAACGAAAAGCTCGACGACCTCATCATGGTCGAGGGCTACATGGACGTGATCGGGCTCTATAAGGCGGGCGTGAAAAACGCCGTCGCCAGCTTGGGCACGGCGCTCACGCAGCAGCAGGCGCGGCTACTCAAACGCTACGTCGAAAAGGTCTATATCTCCTACGACGGCGACGCCGCGGGGCAGAGCGCCACGGTACGCGGGCTCGATATTCTGAAAGCCGAAGGGCTTGAAGTGCGGGTCATCACGATCCCGGACGATCTCGACCCGGACGAATACGTGCAGATCTACGGCAAGGAGGGCTTCGATCGGCTCAAGGAAAACGCACTTTCGCTGAATGCGTTCAAGCTTGAAGCGATGGCGAAGGGCTATGATCTGAACGACGAAAACGGACGCGAGCGCTATGCAAAAGCGGCATGCGCGTTCGTCGCAGGGCTCCAACCGATCGAGCAGGAACGTTACTACAAGCAGATCGCAAAAAAGACCGGCTACGCATTGGAAGCGCTCGAGGCGCAGGGCGTTCGCAGCGGCGGACTGCAGATCTCCGATAACAGGATGCCGATCCGCGGCGGATTCCGCAAACGGATCGACGGCGACGAGGATCCGCGCGATGTCATCGAACGCACGCTGATCCTGGCGTGCCTGCACGATCAGAAAGCGCTCGGCTTTGCGATCGGGGAGAACGCGGCGGATCTGATCCGAAACGAAACGTATCGGGCAATGTTTCTGAAGATGTGCGAGCAAGGCAGCGCGTTTTCAGCCGCCGCCTACATCAGCGAGCTCCCGGAAAAGGAAGCGGAAACTGCTTCGGCGGTATTGAAGGAAGAGGATGCAATGGCAAACGCGCCGGAAACTGCGATCGACTGTATCCGACGCATGCGCAGGGAAAACGAAGCGGAAGAGATCGCGAGTTTGCAGGCAAAGCTCAAAAAACCGGATTTGACGGCGGAGGAACGCAACGCCGTTTTGAAAGAGATCACCGAACGCATACGGGCAAATAAATAAGGAGACGGGACATGGAAGAAACAAAAACCACCAAAAAGACCAAGAAGTCCAAGCAGGAAGAAGTCAAGGACGTGACAGAACCGGTCGAAGTAACGGAAACGCCGAAGGAGGCGACCAAGCGCGCCGCAAAGCCGAAGAAGGTCGAGACTGCACCCGAAGAGCAGGCGGTAGAGCAACCGGTTGAAACGCCGGTCGAACCCGCGCAGGAAAAACCGAAGAAATCGACGAAGAGCAAGAAAAAGGCGGAGCCGAAACCCGAAGAGGAAACGGTTGAAACCGCATCGGTCGAGCCGCAGCCGGTCGAACCGGAAGCACAGCCGGAACCGATCGAGCCCGCGCCGGAACCCGAACCCATCCCGGAGGACGATCTGGTTTTGGAAAAGCCGAAGAAGGTGTCAAAAAGCAGGAAAAAGATCGAGCAGCCGGCAGAGGAAGAGCCGGAACCGATGGACGACTACGAGGACGAAGAAGACGAGCCCAAGCCCGTCAACGCCGAACAGCGCATCCGCGAGCTTTTGGACAGAGGCAAGCAAAAGGGCATGCTGACGTTCAACGAGGTCATGGACGTCATGAACGAGGTCGGCGTCGACGCCGATCAGATGGACAAGGTCTACGGCGAGCTCGAAGAGCTGAACATCGACATCGTGGAAGAGGTCGAGGTTCCCGAGGACATGGACGAGGAGATCGCCGAGATCGAAACGATGCTCGCGCCGACCGAGGGCATCAACATCGACGACCCGGTCCGTATGTACCTCAAGGAGATCGGCAAGGTTCCGCTTCTCACCGCACAGCAGGAAATCGAGATCGCGCAGCGTATGGCGGAAGGCGACCTCGACGCAAAGCATCAGCTTGCGGAAGCGAACCTGCGTCTGGTCGTTTCGATCGCAAAGCGCTACGTCGGCCGCGGCATGCTGTTCCTTGACCTTATTCAGGAGGGCAATCTGGGCCTTATCAAGGCGGTCGAAAAGTTCGATTACCGCAAGGGCTATAAATTCTCGACGTACGCGACGTGGTGGATCCGTCAGGCGATCACCCGCGCGATCGCGGATCAGGCGCGCACGATCCGCATCCCGGTCCATATGGTCGAGACGATCAACAAGCTGATCCGCGTGAACCGTCAGCTCGTGCAGGAACTCGGCCGCGATCCGCGTCCCGACGAGATCGCAAAGGAAATGGGCATTTCCGAGGACAAGGTCCGTGAGATTCTGAAGATCGCGCAGGAGCCGGTCTCTCTCGAAACGCCGATCGGCGAAGAGGACGATTCGCATCTCGGCGATTTCATCCCGGACGACGACGCGCCCGCGCCCGCGGACGCCGTGGCGGTTGCGCTTTTGAAGGAACAGCTTGTGGAAGTGCTGAATACGCTGACACCGAGGGAAGCGAAGGTCCTGCGCCTCCGCTACGGCCTCGACGACGGAAAAGCCCGCACGCTCGAGGAGGTCGGCAAGGAGTTCAACGTCACGCGTGAGCGCATCCGTCAGATCGAAGCGAAGGCATTGAGAAAGCTCCGCCACCCGTCCAGAAGCAAGAAACTCAAGGATTTCCTTGAATAAGAATTACTTTATGCACAGGACCGTTCCGTATTTCGGAGCGGTCCTTTTTGAATCTCATGCCGTTTTACAACTTCATTACAACTCCATTACAACTTGTTCGCAATTTGTACGAATATATATGCTATCATCAAAATAAAGCATAAGGAGGGAAAACTATGAAACGCTTATTCGCTTTAATGTTAATTTGTTTTTTGCTCGCGTGTCAGCCGACTCCGGAAGCAACGGAGCATCGGCAGGCAGATAACAACATGGACCATCAACACTTGTCCGACGCTATACCGGATTTTTATGAAAAGGAAGAGACATTGGCGGACGAGATACGTTTGAAGGTGAAGGCGAGCGTTGTGAAACCGGATGGAACCTTGTCAATCGGCGAAATAAAACGATATCCATTTGATGTTTCTATGGTAAAGCGCATCGGTAATGTGCTTTGGGGAAATGCACCGATGTATGAGTACTATGAACCGAAAAATGAATTGGCGGAGTACATTGTAGCGTGCAGAGAACAGATGGAAGCGGCAAAGACTGCTTTAAGTGAAAGCGATATCGCATTTATCGAAATGACGCTGAAGGACATGGAAGCCGCTATGCCAAATGCTCCCGATGAAGGAAAGCCCGCTTCCTATGACAGAATATTCAGTTATGATAACGGATTTATTAAGGTTGATACAGGCAAGGGCAGGCAGGCAATGTTTCAAGCGCTTTCAAGCGAGCACCGGAATATTCTGTCCTTTCTGGATCTTGGGTTCAAAAAACAGCTCGTAGAAGAAATAGAACCGCTTCGGGTCACGGAAGAGGATGCGATTCGACAAGCAAATGAAATACTGGACCAATTGGGATTCAAGGATCAGTTTTTGGCTGTGAAAACCGGCGTACATCCGATCAATCATACCATTGTGGATGAGTTGCTTGCCGACAAAGGATATCATTTTCCGCAGAGGCATGAAAGACGGTATGTGATTTTCATGAGAAAGATCGGAGATGCAAAGCAGGTTTATAGCGAACAGATACAATACGGTTCAACCGACGGCGGGTATGACGCCGCTGTATTTTGGGAAGTGATGGAGTTTCAATTCGACAATGACGGATTGGTTTCCTTTACTTGGCAGGAGCCGGGTGACGTCAGCATCACGCAGGAAAACGTATCAGTGATCGATCTCGATACGGCGTATGAAGCCATGCTGTCTTATTTGAAGGCGTCGCAGAACCAGTATACCTACGAAAGCTTTGATCTTTCGCCGGAGAGGATCACTATATCGGTGGATCGCATTGAATTGGGCATGAGCTGCATATTGGGCGTGAACAGGACGATTGAAACGGTGCCTGTTTGGGAGTTCTTCGGCGAAATCGAGTATACGGACGCACAGGGAAACGTAAGCTATGTGAATCTCCTTGAGCATCGGCTGACGAATGAAACACGCGGCTGCAACAGTATTTGCACGATCAACGCATTGACAGGGAAACGGATCGATCGCGGATTGGGGTATTAAAAGATCAAAATGGGCAGGACCGGTCCAATGCAAAGGATCGGTCCTTCTGTTTTGATTCAAACTGTATAGTTCCGCTGTATATCATGCTCATAAGCGAGCAGATTCCCGATCGGGATCGAAAAGCCGAGGGATTTGTACATCGGAAGATCGCAGCCCGCGCAGCCGACCGTCATGGAAGCAACGCCGCTGTTTTCATAGGCAAAGCGAACGAGCGCACGGGCAATGCCTCTGTGCCGGTATGCGGGCAGGATATAGAAATCCTCGAAGACGCCGGATGAGGCGTAGCAAAACGTCGAAAATGTGATCGAAACGGAACAGCAGCCGACGAGCCGGTCGTTTTCACGGCAGCCGAAAAACAGGATGCGTCCGTCTTCGATCGCATTCTTGAGCGCGCATAGATCGGATGAGGACGGCGCGTCCTCGCCGATGGCTTCTTTATAAGCAATGTGCAGCGGAACGAGCGCTACAAAATCCTCGTTTGTCAAGCGTAATAATTCCATACAACCCTCTTTTTCTTCATTCTATCACAAAAAACGGGCGGATTCAAGAAACTCGGTATAGACGAACCGCGCGTTATGCGGTATAATGCACCATATATGAAAATTACCTGCGGAGGCAAGTTGTTATGGATAAAGAAAAGAACATCATTCTGACCGGCGATCGTCCGACCGGCAGGTTACATCTCGGTCATTATGTCGGCTCGCTGAAGCGCCGCGTGGAGCTGCAGAATTCCGGCAAGTTCGACGCGATCAACATCCTGATCGCGGACGATCAGGCGCTGACCGACAACGCGGATAACCCCGCGAAGATTCGCGACAACATCATTCAGGTCGCGCTGGATTATCTTTCGGTCGGCATCGATCCCGCTAAATCCACGATCTGCATCCAGTCCGCGCTGCCCGCGCTGCACGCGCTGACGTTCTACTATATGAACCTTGTGACGACCGCGCGACTTTCGCGGAATCCCACCGTCAAGGCGGAGATCCAGATGCGCGGCTTTGCGGATGAGGGCCTTCCGGCGGGCTTTTTCAGCTATCCGGTTTCGCAGGCGGCGGACATCACCGCGTTCAACGCGACCGTCGTTCCGGTCGGCGAGGACCAGCTTCCGATGATCGAGCAGACGCGTGAGATCGTCGAAAAGTTCAACCGCATCTATGGCGAAACGCTCGTATTCCCGAAGGCGCTGATCCCCGAAAACGAGACGCAGCGGCGCTTGCCCGGCGTCGACGGCAAGGCGAAGATGTCGAAGTCGCTCGGCAACTGCATCTATCTGTCCGACGACGCGAAGACCGTCAAGAAGCAGGTCAACGGCAAGATGTTCACGGATCCTTTACACCTTCGCATCGAGGACCCCGGACATTTAGAGGGCAACGTCGTGTTCACGTATCTCGACGCGCTCGCGACCGACGCGCACTTTGCGGAATTCCTGCCGGAGTACGCAAACCTCGACGAGATGAAGGCGCATTATACGCGCGGGGGCCTCGGAGACGGAACCTGCAAGAAGTTTCTCATCAACGTGCTCGAATCCGAACTTGCGCCGATCCGCGCGGAACGCGCGAAATGGGAAGCGGACATCGATGCGGTCTACGACGTGCTCCTTGAGGGTACGAAGAAGGCGGTGGAGATCACCAATGAAACGCTTGCCCGCGTCAGAGCCGCCATGCGGATCAACTACTTCGACGACCGCGGGATCGTGAAGGAATGGGAAGCGCTTCTGAAAGCATCGAAACAATAATGAAAACGGTAGTATTAGTCGGCGCAGGCGGGGGAATGGGTTCCGCCTGCGCCCGCATGTTTTTGAAAGACGGCGTTCGCGTGCTCGGCATGGATCGCCCGGGTGCGGCGATGCCGGAAGACGTCGTTCCGCTGTACGCCGATCTGACCGGGGCGGATGCAGTCACGGCGGCTTATGAAGCAGTCAAAGCGGAAACGATTGACGCGATCGTGTACATGGCGGGAATCTACGAGGCGGATTCGCTTGTCGAGATCGACGAGGCGCGCCTTAGCCGCATCTTCGAGATCAACGTGTTCGGCGCGTATCGCGTGATCAAAACGTTTTTGCCGCTGCTGCATGACGGTTCGCGCGTCGTACTCGTCACCAGCGAACTTGCGGACCTCGATCCGCTGCCGTTTACGGGACTGTACGGGATCACCAAAGGCACGCTCGACCGCTTTGCGTTTTCGCTTGCCATGGAACTGCAGCTTCTCGGCATTTCCGTTTCTGTCATTCGTCCCGGCGCGGTAGAAACGCCGCTTCTCGATGGCTCGGTGAAAAGTATCGAAGCGTTTACCGAACGCACAAAGCTGTACCCGGACGTAGCCGAAAAGTTCCTTCGTGTCACGAACGCGGTCGAAGCAAAGGCGGTTCCGCCGGAAGCGGTCGCAAAGAAGGTCAATCATGCGCTCAAAGCAAAGCGACCGCGTTTTGCGTATTCGCTGAACCGAAACCCTCTTCTGCGCCTTTACGGGATCCTCCCGAAGCGGCTGAAACTCTTTTTTATCAAAGCATTTCTGAATACAAAGAAAGCAGGGAAATGATTCCCTGCTTTTTCTGTGATCGGTTTATTCCAGTACGATCGCACCTTCGTCGGTCACGGTCAGCGCGCTCTCATAGAACGCCTTCGCTGCGCGGATCATGTAATCCGTATCCTTGACGCCGCCGGTCTCGACCGCGGAGTGCATCGCAAGCTGCGCAAGCCCGATGTCGACCGTTTTCAGCGAAACGCGCGTGTTGCTGATGCTGCCCAAAGTTCCGCCGCCCGCGATGTCGCTGCGGTTTGCAAAGTGCTGCACCGGCACGTCCGCACGGAGGCAGATCTCCGCAAAAAGCGCTTCGGACAGCGCGTCGGTCGCATAGCGCTGGTTCGCGTTGTGCTTGATGACGACGCCGCCGTTCAGATGCGGCGCGTTCTTTGCATCGGAAAGTTCGGGATGATTCGGATGCAGCGCGTGTCCGTTGTCGCACGAAAGCATGAAGGAGGCGGGGAGCATCTCGGGCATCGTCCGATCGTAATGCGCGGCGACGCGGGTCAGCACGTCAAACAGGAACGTACTTGCGGCGCCCTGCTTCGTTTCGCTGCCGACCTCTTCGTTGTCGAACAGCGCATAGACCGGGATCGCCTTCGGGCTTTCCGCTTCGAGAAGCGCGGAAAGCGTCGTAAAGGCGCATTGCAGGTCGTCGATGCGCGGCGCGCAGAAGAACGCGTCGTCCGCGCCGAAGACCGATCCGCGCGTGCGGTTGATGACGAACAGATCCATCGAAACGATCGCGTCCGGCTCCACGCCGAGCTTGTCCGCGACAATCTTTTTTACCGTGCCTTTCTCGTTCGTGTTGGACAGCAGCGGCAGCGTATCGACCGCTTTGTTGTATTTGTAGCCGTTGTTGATCTCGCGGTTGAAATGGATGCAGACGTTCGGGATCAGGCAAAGATCGCGGTCGAACGTCACGACGCGCGTTTCGAACGCCGCGCCGTTTTTCACGATCGCGCGTCCGGCAAGGGACAGGGGACGGTCGAACCAGCTCGAACAGATCATGCCGCCGTAGCCCTCGGTGTTGAGCTTCAGATAGCGGTCGAACATCACGACTTCGCTGTCCGTCTTCAGCTTGAAGCACGGGGAGTCGCTGTGGCTCGCCGCGATCATAAAGCCGGCGTTCGGCGCTTCGGGCACGATGAACGCGATCAGCGAGGAGCCGTTGCGCGTGACATAATACTTTCCGCCGGGTACGAGGTCCCATGCGCTTTGGAAGGACAGACGGGAAAAACCCGCTGCTTCCAGCATGGACTGCGCGGTTTCAACTGCCGCAAAGCTCACGGGGGAGCGCTCGATGAAATCGAGCAGGGCGTTGGTGCGGTCAAGATCGGACTGATTCATAACTTACCTCCTGAAATTTGTTGACTGAGACGTTGTTTGCGCCTTATGTTTGCGTCGCGGACGGACCATGGCAAGCTGCAAAAGTACGCCGCTTGCGAGGCAGAGCAGCGGAACGGCGAGATCGAGCGCAATGAGAAGATTCTCGCGCGCGGGATCGTTTCTGTCGGAAAGCGCTCTTCCGACCGTATAGAAGGAGAAATCGTGCTCATGCATCGCCTGACTGAGATACAGATCCTTTTGATCGGAAGCGGATGCGTCCGCGTGATTCGCGCGGATGGTACAGACGATGAAGAACCCGAGATAAAGGATCGCGAGAATAAGTCCGATATGCGCAAGGATCGCTGCGATTTTGCGGATCTTTTTGTTCATAAGCGCCTCCTTACGGGTCCACGACGGCGAGGATATCGCTGTGCGTGCGGTCGTTGTGCCCGAAGACGGTTTGATTCCATACCATGCTGGAGGAACCGCCGCCGTCGAGATTGTATGCCATGGAGAATCCGAGATCCTCGCAGAGCGCGGACAGTTCGATCAGCGTCATGCCGGGCGATTTCCCGTTGCCGTGATTCTTTCCGCGGAAGTCGACCATGTCACGCGTGCCGAGCACGACGAGCAGCGCGTAATGCCCCGGTTCATAATAGCCGAGGACCGTGCGCGGGTTGACCTTGCCGAGTTTGGAATTGAATTTCGTCTTTGCCGTCCCGTCGTCGTTCAGAAGCTTCGGCCCGAAGTAGAACGCCTGACGCGGGTAGTTCGAAAGGATCTCGTCATAGTCGATCGTGTCGAGCACGCAGTCGTACACGCGCATCGAACCGTCGCCGTAGATGACGCAGAGATCGCGCGTGAACTTCGTCTGCCGGGCGCCGTCCTCGGGATAGAGCTGCGCGCCGTTGCGGATCACGATCCCGTCCTCGATCTTGCCGGAATTGAAGTTGTCGCCGTTCGTCGCAACGATGGCGTGTACCTGCTCGGCATAGAATTGGGTGATCTGGTTGCGATGGAAGGAAGTACTGTAATTTGTTTTGAAGCAGTCCGCGTCGCGCACGTAGACGTCGGCGACCTGATACTCTAACTTTTTCTTTTGATAATGATAGATATCGACCGCCGCGTTCTTTCCGCTGTACGTGTAAACGAGCGCCTTTTCGGTGCCGTCGGGAAGCGTCTCGACGACGTTGGATTTGTCAAACGATTCCTCGGTCGGCGACTCGGAAAACTTTTCCGGGAATTTTTCGGAAAGCGATACGGAGGGCTTTTGCGTCGGCTCCGGTGTGGATTCCGGTTCGTCGTCCGTGGGCTCGCCGTCTATGACGGAGATCGGCGTCTGCGGATCGACGGAAACCGGCGTAGGCAGCGCGTATTCCTCGATCGTGTTCAGCTCGACCAGCGAGGTCGTGCAGGTTTTCATGTACAGCGTCAGCGACAGCGCGGCAAACAGGACGAGATCGCAGAGAACGATCAGCAGCATGCGCGCCTTGTTGAAACGCCGGTTTTTGAACGCGCCGCAGATCCGAAGAAAATCAAACAGCAGCACGGACAGCACGAACAGGATCGGGATCACGATCGGAAGAGCGGGCATGTTCGCATAGATGAACGAATGCGGGTTGTAGTATTCGAGCAGATGGAACAGGATATAGACGGCGGAAAACACGATCCCGAGATTCAGAAACAAGACGGCGATCAACGTGATCACCGCCTGTGCGGTTTGTGAAAGAACGGGACGTTTTTCGGACATAGCTTTACGATTGCTTTTTGCCGCGGAATACGAAGATGCGCTGCAGCGCAAAGGAGATCGGATAGCAGATCAGCTGCGCGATGATGTTCGCAAGCCACGCAGGCACGCCGAGATGCGTGAACAGCTCGATGAACAGCCAGTTCAGAAGCAGCACCGAAACGGCGCAGACCGCATACTTCAGGATGTTCTTTTCTTTCTGTGAGCCGTCAAATACGAAACGCCGGTTCAGCAGATAATTGCAGAAGCCGGAGATCACGCGGGCCAGAACGAGCGACACCATCCGGAGTACGGATCCGCCGCCGACAAATACGATCGGATTCAGCGCAAGGAGGGTTTCCGACCACTTTTCGGAGACTTCACGCCGGAACGAGAACATTTCCTTCGCAACGGAGAACCCGCCGAATACGGCGACGACGCCGTAAAAGATCAAACAGAAGCTTAAAAAGTCGATCAGAAAGCTTACAAACGAGGTCGACATAAACTTCAGAAACGTCGGTCCGAGAAACTTAAAGATGACTTTATAAATCTTTACGGAATCGCGCAGCGTGTCGAAGTGAGACGAGCTGTTGTCGTCGATATAGACCGTTTCGATCGGGACCTCAAGAACGCCGGAGCCCTTCGAACTGCAGTGCAGAAGCTGATGGATCTCGTATTCGTAACGATCGCCGTGCAGATCGAGCATTTCCGGAATGCGGCTCACGGAAAACGCGCGAAGACCCGTCTGCGTGTCGTATACGCGGCTGCCGGTGGTCAGGTGGAAGACCCCGCGGGTGATGCTGTTCCCGATGCGGCTGCGGATCGGTACCTTTCCCTGAAAGCGGCGCGAGCCCGTCACCAGAAGATCGGGATGCTCCTTGAATGCCGCGCAGACATTGAGGCAGTCCTTCAAAAGATGCTGTCCGTCCGCATCGACGGTAAGCACGCCTTCCTCCGCAGGAAAGTTATCCTTGATATATGCGAACGCGGTCTTCATAGCTGCGCCTTTGCCGCGATTCTTTTCATGTTCGAGCAGCGTGACGCGCGATAAGCCCCGGATCGCGTCAAACACGGGACGGCACGCTTCGCTGCTGCCGTCGTTGACGACGACGATCGGGAAAGCCGTCTGTTCGATGAATTCTTTGAGTACGCCGAGCAGTTTTTCGTCCGGTTCGTACGCAGGAATGACAATGATCATGTATGATCCTCCATAATAATTCATGATACAGTATATCACAAATCTTCAGAAAAGGAAGCCCTTTTTCGATCTTTGCAACCAAATCAAAAGAAACGAAGTATTTTTGTAAGAAGAACTTTGAATTTCGTTGTTTTTGTAAAATGTTCGTAACGAATCATCAATTACGTAGCATTTTCAAAAAAAGGAGAGTATGATTAAGAAAAAAGCTCCGAAAGGATCGTTTGATATGACGATAAAGAAAAAGATCATCCTGTTTGCTTCCATCGCCGGCTGTGCAATCCTGCTCGGCGTCATTGCGGCGTTGATCTTCAGCTCGCTCGGAACGGGAACCGCTTTCCAAAACGGCGGGGCATGCGCTGCAAAGGTTGACCGCAGCAGCGAAGTCGTACCGCCGGAATCGGGAGATGCGGATATCATCATCATTTCGACGAAAGGACCGGAATCCACGCCGGATCAACAGAAACCGACGGAAACGCCGGCCCCGGGAGCAACGCAGGCGCCGACGCAGACCCCTGAACCGACGGTCGATCCGTACGAGGAACTGCTTACAAAAGCGGATCGGAATATGATGAAGGATATCGTCAATATCCTTCTGATCGGCGTCGATTATTCCACCGAACGTGAAACGTGGAACGGCAAAAAGGAATGGCATTCCGACGTTATGATGATCCTTGCGGTCAATTTCGCGGAAAACCGCGCCGACCTGATCTCGCTTCCGCGAGATACTTACGCAAGCATCCCGGGCGTCAAGGGCATCTATAAGCTGAACGCATCCTTAAACTGCGGCGGCGGGCTCTATAAGGCAGACGGCTCTTTGAACCCGAAAGGTCTCGAAAAGGTATGCGAAGCGGCGGAGTGGATGCTCGGCGGGGACATCCCCGTGGATTATTACTATGCCGTCACCATGACGTCATTGAAAGACCTTGTCGATCTCTGCGGCGGCCTTGAATACGACATGGATATCAAGTTTCATATTCAGGGCAGATCCTACGAAAAGGGATTGCAGCACATCGACGGGCAGGCGTTTCTGGACTACTGCCGCGTCCGCAAAGCGGAAAACGGACTCTCCGCAAGCGAAACAAGCGATTCCAGACGCGTCGACCGTCAGAAGCGCATGCTGATCGCGATGTTCAAGCAGATGAAAGCCGACCGGCTGATCACCAAGATCCCCGAGATCGTCGACACCTTCGACGGCGACCTGTTCACCAACTGTACGCTTGCGCAGACGGCGTCTTTGGCGGCGTTTGCTTATAACCTCGATCCGGAGAACATCGGCATGTATTCGATGAGCGGCGATTTAAGAACGCTCTTCCATTGGAACTTCTGCTTCACGAATCAGGCAAACCGCGTGGACATCATCAACAAGGTTTATCATAAGACGGTCAAGCAGTATACGCAGTATACGCTGAAGTACGGTCGCTACACATGGTGCGACATGCTTTATACGCAGTATAAGGAGCTTCTCGATCCGCTGACGAAATACGTGCAGAAGCTGATCGACGAGGACGATCTGATCCCGCTTACGACAACGTCGCCTGAGACGAATCCTCCGGTGATCCCGACGGAAAAACCGACTGCGCCTCCGACGGAAAAGCCGACCTCGGCCCCGACGGATGAACCGACTCCGGCCCCGACGGAGGAACCGACTCCTGCGCCGACAGATCCGCCGACCGATCCGCCTGCAGATACACAGACCGATCCGCCCGCAGATACACAGACCGATCCGCCTTCTGATTCGGATGCGGATTCGACGGCCGATCCGAACGCAATGGCAATCGGCGGGGGAGCGATCCATCTTGCTTCGCACAGCGTCGTTTATGAGACGTACGGCGAAGGGCGAATGTATTCGGAGGAGGATCGCGCGCTGTTCGAACAGTACAAGACCTGTGTCAAGGAACTGGAAGAGATCAGTACCGAAGCAAACAAAGAAGCGAAGAAGGCGCGAAACGGCAAGAGCAATTCTCTGAGCGACGTCGGTCAGAAGTATCTCAAAAAACTGGCTGAAACGCAGGATCTTGCGATCAAGGTTGCGAAGGCCTTCAATTACAACAAGGTAAAGAACTTTACGGTTCCCTGCGCGCCGGATTCGACGTACACCAATTCCGCATGGGCGATCAGTTACTGGACCAACAAAAAAATCAACGAAATCAGAGTCGATTTCAACTAAAAACATATTGACAAACATCAAAACAGATGCTAAAATAATTTCGATGAATATCGAAATGAAAGGAGGCGTCTGTTTTGACGGTTTTGGAACGGTACAATGCGGCGCTTACGGAAGAATCGAAGCGTGAAGCGTCGCTTGCCGCGGAAGCGGCGAAGAAAGGCGACGCACGCACGCAGTCGATCCATCTGATGAAGGCAAGCATGCTCGGCGACATGTTGAAGGTCCTCGGTCGGGTAGAGCATGAAGGAAAGCGGCCGAACGCGCTTGAAACGCTGATCGGGTCCTTCTCCGAGGAAGCTGAACGGCAGCGCAAGCTCGGCGATTATGACGCGTCGGACCGCGCGGAGCAGAAGGCGATCACGGTGCAGTTTGCGTTGGATGCGCTGCGGGAGGCGGAACGGGATGGAGAATGAAACGCTGAATCTGCTGAAAACAATCGCGGATGAGACGCGGCTTCGTATTCTGCGCGCGCTTGACGAAAAGGACTGCTACGCCGAGCTTCTGGCAGAGCGGCTGAATCTCTCACAGGCGACGGTCAGTTTCCATATGAAGAAGCTGATGCAGGCAGGTCTCGTTGATGCGCGGCGGGAGCAGTATTATACGGTCTATTCCCTGCGGCGCGACGTATTCGCGCATACGCTGGAGGAGCTCATTTTCCGCAAAGATAACGGAGAAACGGCGGAAGCGCTGCGTGAGGAACAGTATCGGCGCAAGGTGCTCAAAAGCTTTATGCCGAACGGCTTCTGCGAGCAGATGCCGGCGCAGCTCAAGAAGCGGATGATCGTCTATCGCGAGATCTTTTCTCGCTTTGAGCCGGGCCGCACCTATACGGAGAAAGAAGTCAACGCGATCATCTCCGAGGTGCATCCGGACTACTGCACAGTGCGCAGGGGATTCATCGGTATGGGCTGGATGGAACGAAGCGGCGGTATCTACACGGTGAACCCGGATCCGGATTATGAACGCTACACGGACATCAACGGCTGAAAGGAGCAGGAAATGAACGAGTCGACCGATTACGGACTGCTGAACTCGCAGACCGACGAACGATACGGCGCACGGCGCTACGGGCGCTTCGGCACAATGGCAAAGAACGGCTGCGGGATCATTGCGCTGTACAACATCGAGCGCGCGGCCGACGATCAGACGCGGTTTGAGCCGTTTTATGCGGCAAGGAAGCAGATCAAGACCAATTTCTTCGGGCTTCTCGGAACGCGTCCGTCTTCGGTTACGAAGAATCTGCAAAGGATGGGCTTCGAGGTAACGAAGATTCGCCCAAAGCAGGCGAACTGCACGGAACCGTTCGACGGTGTGATCGTGCTTGCGTGGTACTGGTTCGGCGCGCATTACGTCGCGGGGATCGCGAACCGCGACGGAACGTATACGTTCTACAACCATTTCACGAAGCCGGCGTCGATGACGCTCTCGGCGTTCCTTGACAATCAGCGATCGATCAAACAGCACCCTGTCAGGATCTGGGGCGTCCGGTTCCCCAAAAAAGAAGAACAGTAACAATAAAACGCGGCTTGTTCGGCCGCGTTTTTTCTATGCAGGATTATGATCCGCGCAAAGTGCGGATCATCTCGGCGGGATCGTCGGCTTTGAAAACCGCGCTTCCGGCCACAAGTACGTCCGCACCCGCGTTCACGCATTGTTTTGCGGTATCCGGATTCACGCCGCCGTCGATCTCGATGAGCGTGTGCAGCCCGCGCGCCTCGATTTCGGCCTTCAATGCGCGGATCTTATTGAGCGTTTCCGGAATGAACGACTGTCCGCCGAAGCCAGGGTTGACGCTCATCAAGAGGACGAGATCGCACTCCGAAAGAAGATGTACGCACGTGCTGACAGGCGTTGCCGGATTCAGAACGACACCGGCTTTCATACCGGCGGCATGGATCGCCTGCAGCGCACGGTGCAGATGGCGTTCCGCGGATTCCACGTGGATCGTCAGGATATCAGCGCCGGCATTTTTGAACGGTTCGATCCAGTCGCTCGGATGCTCGACCATCAGATGTACGTCGATCGGAAGATCCGTCAGCGGTCGGATTGCCTTGCACGTATTCGGTCCGAAAGTGATGTTCGGTACGAAATTGCCGTCCATCACGTCGAAATGGACCCAATCGGCGCCTTGCGCGGCCAGCTTGGAAACGGCTTCGCCGAGCGCGGCAAAGTTTGCGGAAAGGATCGAAGGCGCGATCTTAATCATAACGATGTTTCCTCCTCATTTGATAATCCAATGCGATCTCGCAGTATCGTTCGTATCGTTCCGGCGTCAGTTCGCCGGTCGAAAGCAGCAGTTTGACGCCGCAGTCCGGTTCGCTGATATGCATGCAGCCGGGGAAACGGCAGGGGAACGCGTTCCGAAATTCGGGGTAGCATGCGTCAAGCTCGTCCTGTTCGAGACATTCCGTTTCGAACATGGAGAATCCCGGCGTATCGAGCACAGCGCCGTTTTCGTACGGCCAGAGCTCCGCGTGGCGCGTAGTATGTCTGCCGCGATCCGTTTTTCTTGACAGCCCGCCCGTTTCGAGATGCAGCTCGGGGATCAGCGCATTCAAAAGCGAAGATTTTCCGACGGCGGACTGTCCCGCAAAGCAGCTCACCTTTCCGCGCATCCGCTCCCGCAGCGCGTCAAGACCTTCGCCTGTCTCGGCGCTCAATAACAGTACGGGAAACGCGTGATACTCCGTTCGGAACCGGTTTACGATCCCTTCGTCCGCCGTATCGAGTTTGTTCAGCACGGGGATCGGTTCGATGCCCGTGCGCTTGGCGGAAATGATCATCCGATCCAGGAGCAGCCAGTCCGGCTCCGGAACGGACGCGGAGATCACGATCAGAAGCTGATCGACGTTCGCGACGGGAGGGCGGACGAGAAGATTTCGGCGCGGCAGGATCTCTGTAAGCTGCGCGTAACCCTGATCCTTGCGCTCGATAGTCACGCGGTCTCCGACGGTCGGGACGAGTCCCTCTCTGCGGAAAACGCCGCGCGCCTTCGAGGTCACGACCTCGCCCGATTCCGTCAGCACTTCATAGAAGCTGCCGATTCCTTTCAAAAGCAGTCCCGATTCCGTCATTTTGCAAAGGAGACGGATTGCGGCGAGGACTGCGCGATCCCGTTCACGTAAAGGTACATATTCCGCGTGACCGGCTCATACCAGTACACGGTCGCGGTTTCCAGAACATCCGGCTTGATTTCGCTCTGCCGCACACGCGAATGCAGGATCACACGGTACGGGACCTCTTCGAACGTCGCCGTCTCAAAACCGATCTCCACAAGCAGCGCCGTATCGTCTTCTCCGAAAGAAAGCGGGAAGGAGATATCCGCTTTGCACGAGCCGAGCGTGCTTCTGTAAACGACCAGACGGATCTCCGCATCGCGCGGGTAGGACTTGAGGGTCAAACGCGGCTCGCGGGAGGGTTCGGGCGTCGGCGTCGGTACGGAGGTCGGTTCCGGCGTCGGCGTCGGTTCCGGCGTTGGGGTACCCTCGTTCTGCGTAACGGTATCGACCAACGGCGTCACGGACGGTTCCGCAACGATCGTATCCGTATCGCCGATCGGCGTGGGAGTCGGCGTCGGCTCAGGCGTCGGCGTTTCCGGTTCCGGCGTCACCGGTTCGGGGGTCGGCGCAGGCGTGGGAGACGGCGTCGGCGCTTCAAACAGCAGTTCCGGCTCGATCGCCGGGATCATGATCGCTACGACGGTGTTTGTGCGGGAATACCGCTCTGCGTCGTCAGTAAACTCCACGGACAGATTGGTAAATCCATAGGTTTCGTACAAGATGCGCAGCGCGTCGTCCAGCGGATAGCCGATCAGCTCGGGCACGGACAGATTGACCATGACGGCTTCCTCGCCCGAGGATGTTTCCTCCGGCGCAACGGTTTCGGATACGGAAGCGGAGACGGCTGCCTGCGATTCGTTTTCCCGCGGCGTCGTCGTTCGGCAGGAAGTGGCGTAGATCAGAACGAAGATCCCGATCAGCAGGATCGGCAGGAACACGCACGCGGCAATCAGAATATAGATCGAAGGCCGAGACGTGTTCTTCGTACCTTTGTCGTTGGGATCGTTGACGAAGCCGCCGTTCGGATCGGAAAGCGACCGGACGAGATCGGAACGCATCGCACGCGCCGTTTTATAGCGGTTCTCGGGGTCCTTTTCCAGTGCCTTTAAAACGATATCGTTCAATGAATGCGGCAGGTCCGGAACGATCTGAATGGGGGGGACGGGCTTTTCCTGCAGATGCATGAGCGCGACGCTCACCGTCGAATCCGCCTCGAACGGGACTGTGCCGGTCAGCATTTCATAGAGACAAACGCCGACGGAATACAGGTCGCTCTGTTCTGTCGCGACGGTGCCTTTTGCCTGTTCCGGCGAAATATAATGCACGGATCCGAGGACCTTATTGCCGGAAAAGGTGATGGTCGACGCCTTCGCTTCGCGCGCAATGCCGAAATCCGCAAGCTTGACGCGGCCCTTGTCGGTCACGATCACGTTCTGCGGCTTGACGTCACGATGGATGATACCGTGCGCGTGCGCCGCACCGAGCGCGTCGAGGATCTGACAGGTGATGCCGATCGCGGTACGCACGGGCAGCGCGCCGTTCGAGGAAATCAGGTCCTTCAGCGTGCGCCCCTCCACGTATTCCATCACGAGATAGGGAAGTCCGTCGTAGGTGCCTGCGCCGTACGCGCGCACGATGTTTTCGTGCGAGAGCGTCAGGATCGCGTTCGCCTCGAGGGAGAACCGACGCAGAAATTCCGTGTCGCCCTTGTATTCATCCTTGAGCATCTTGACGGCGACGATCTTGCGGTTCGTCATATTGACCGCCTTGTAGACCTGCGCCATGCCGCCGCTTCCGATCAGCTCAACGATCCTGTATTTTCGTTCGAGGATCGTTCCGATCATGCTTCGCCTCCGTCGTTTTCGGCGAGAACCACCGTGATATTGTCGCGGCTTCCCGCGGTCAGCGCGCGCTGGATGAGCGCCGTGCAGGTCGCGTCAAGATCGGTGCAGTTGCGAAGATACGCCGCCATTTCCGCGTCGTCCAGAACGCCGCAGAGCCTGTCGGAGCAGAGGAGCAGCATATCGTTCTGTTTCCATTCGCAGCAGAATACGTCGGCGACGACGCGCAGTTCGGTACCGATCGCACGCGTGATGAGATTGCGCCTTGGATGCGTCTTGGCTTCCTCGGGCGTGATCGCGCCGCGGCGGACGAGCTCCGCAACGAACGAATGGTCGTGCGTGACCTGCCGAAGCGCTTTGCCGTCGAAATGATAGAGGCGGGAATCGCCGACGTTTGCGGCGACGAACCGGTCCGGTTCCAGGATCGCTGCGACGAGCGTACAGCCCATGCCGTACATATCATCATTTTCGGAAGCAAGGTCATGCACGGCGGCATTCGCCTCGACGAACGCACCGGACAGCGTCGCTTCCGGATCCGAAGAATTCAAAAGAAGGCGCTTCTCCAGCGTTTCCACGGCAAGCTGACTTGCGATCTCACCTGCCTGATGTCCGCCCATGCCGTCGGACACGGCGACCGCGTCCAGTGTATCGGTATGCAGAAGCATGAAGTTATCCTCGTTCTGCTTTCTGAGACCCGTTTCCGTCTTACCCGCGAATTTCATTGAGAACCCTCCTTCGCAATTGTCCGCACGCGCCTTCGATATCGGCGCCCATTTCTCTTCGCACCGTCGCCGAGATATGCCGTTCTTCGAGCCATTCACGGAATCGGTGCGCATACGTTCTCGTCACGCCGTCCAATCCGCGTTCCTTGACAGGATTCAGCGGGATCAGATTGACGTGACACAATAATCCTTTTAACCGTTGCGCGAGCGCGTCCGCGTCCGCTTCGGAATCGTTCTTTCCGCCGATCAGCGCGTATTCGAACACCACGCGCCGCCCGGTTTTGTCGGCATATGTTTTAGCCGCTTCCAGCACCTGCTCGATCGGATACGCCTTGTTGATCGGCATCAGCTCGGACCGTACTTCGTTCGAATGTGCGTGCAGCGAGATCGAAAGCGTCACGTGCGGCGCGTCCTCGATCAGACGATAGATCTTCGGGACGATCCCGCAGGTGGACAGCGAAATATTCCGCGCGGAAATATTCGGTCCCTGTTCGCTCGTGACGCGCCGGAGAAACGTCACGACGTTATCGTAATTGTCGAGCGGTTCGCCGCTGCCCATCAGCACGATATTCGTCACCGTACGCGGCTTGCCGTCCGCGGGCGGCTCGTCGCGTTCGATCTCCGCGAGGAAGGAGAGCATCTCGCCCGGCCGGAGCGAGCGCACGCAGCCCTCGAGCGTGCTTGCGCAGAACTTGCAGCCCATGTTGCAGCCGACCTGCGTAGAAAGACACACCGTATTCCCGTAGGAATAGCGCATCAGAACACCCTCGACGAGATTGCCGTCCTCAAGCGCAAAAAGATATTTGATCGTGCCGTCCTTTGCGGATACGCGCTTATCATAGATCGTCGCGCCGCCGAACGGGATCGTGTCGAGCTTTGCACGCAGATCCTTCGGAAGATTCGTCATTTCCTGCGGCCGAACGCCCTTATGAAGCCACTCCTGAACCTGCCCGATGCGGAATTTCGGCACGCCGAACGCACCGACAACGTCGGCGATCTCCGTATCGGTCATGTCCATCCAGTACATCGGTTCAGCTCCTTCTCATTCTTGCGTAATAGAATCCGTCCGTACCGTCCCGCGTCGGCAAAAGCTGCCGCGCCTCCTCGAGCGTATAATCGGGATGTGCCGCGAGGAACGCGCGGACGCGGTCTTCGTTTTCCCGCCGGGAGATCGTGCAGGTCGCGTAGACGAGTACGCCCGTGGGCTTTACGTAGCGGCAGCAGGCGGAAAGGATCGTGTCCTGTGCGTCTGTAAGCGCGTTTACGGCGTTTTCATCCTTGTGCAGGCGAACGTCCGGCTTTTCACTTAAAAGCCCGAATCCACTGCAGGGAACGTCCAAAAGCACTGCGTCGAACGCGCTTTCAAACGCCGGATCGAATACCGCCGCGTCGCGGCAGTCCGTTTGCGCCGAAACGTGCAGACGCGCAAACGCCTTATCCATCAGCTCTTTGCGATGCGGACGCAGCTCCCACGCGGTGATCTTCGCCGTGTTTTCGGACAGCGAGGCAAGGTACGCGCTCTTGCCGCCCGGCGCGGCGCAGGCGTCCAGAACGGTTATCCCGCGCACGTCACCCAAAGCGCGGCAAATCAGCATCGCGCCTTCGCCCTGCACGGCGAGCTTGCCGGAGGCAAACAAAGGATGATTCGCAAGATCGAATCCCTCCGAAAGACGCAGTCCGTTCGGATCGAGCGAACAGGGAGAGGATGCGACGGGCAGCGCTTTTCGAAGCTCCTCAGCAGTAAACGGATACTGCGCGCGAACGACCGTCCCGAGCGGCGGATGCGACATAAGCGCTTCCGTTTCCGCCTCGCCGTACGTTTCGATCCATTCCGAAACGAGAAACGCCGGTACGCCGTAAAGGATCGAAAGCCGTTCAACGGGCGCTTCGGGGAGCGGGGGAAGGGCGTCGCGTTCGCGGTCAAGTCGCCTTAAAACCGCGTTCACAAGCCCGCAGCTGTCCTTTTTTCCGATCGACCGGCAGAGTTTCACCGCCTCGTCGATCGCCGCGTGCGCGGGCGTGTTAAGATACAGCAGTTCCGTCCCCGCCATGCGCAGAAGATTTCGGACCGCGCGTTTCTGCCGCTTGCAGAAGTGCGCGAAAATATAATCGAGATACGAAGCGCGCGCGATCGTCTCGTTCACCAGCGCGTAAAGGTACGGAACGTCTTTCGGCTCGACCGCGGACGCCGCTTCCTTCAGCGCGAGGTTTGCGTATGCGCCGTCCTCAAGGATCCGGACGAGCGTAGTAAGCGCTGCGCGCCGTACGTTCAGCATACCGTTTTCCCGTCCAGCGGGCATCCGCGTAAAAATGTCCCGGCGTCCATGCGCTTTTTGCCGCTTGCCTGCAATGATTTGATCTCCAAAGCGCCGTCTCCGCAGACAAGATACAGCTTTCCGTTCCGTTCGGATAGCGTTCCGGGCGCGTCGGAGAACACTTCGTCTGAGCGTTTCGTTTCAAAGATTTTCAGCGGCTGTCCGTCGAGCAGAACGAATGCGCAGGGCCACGGGTTCGTGCCGCGCACGAGGTCGTGCACCGCTTTTGCGGATCGCGTGCAGTCGATATGTCCGTCCTCTTTGGTCAGCATATGGCAGACGGTCGCTTCTTCCGGGTCCTGCGGAATACGCACGAGCGTACCGGCTTCGAGAGCATCAAGCGTTTTCAGAAGCAGCTCCGCGCCGAGCACGGAAAGCCGTTCGGAGAGTACGCCGTAGGTCTCGTCCGGGCCGATCGGCGTGACCGTTTTCAGCAGTATATCGCCGGCATCCATGCCGATCTCGGTCATCATGGTCGTGACGCCCGTTTCGGCTTCGCCCGCGATGATCGCGCTCTGGATCGGGGACGCGCCGCGGTACTTCGGCAAAAGCGATCCGTGCACGTTGATCGTGCCGAGCCGCGGGATCGCAAGATTCTTTGAGGACAATAGCTGCCCGAACGCCGCCGTCACCATAAGATCCGGCGCAAAACTTTCGAGCGCTTCGCGGCCCTCTGCCGAACGGATCTTTTCAAACTGATACACGGGAATACCGTGGCTTTCCGCAAGCATCTTGACCGGCGGCGGCGTCAACACCGCCTTGCGTCCGACGGGACGGTCCGGCTGCGTGAATACGGCAAGCGTATCCCCGCGGCGGATCAGCGCCTCGAGGGAGGGCAGAGCAAATTCCGGTGTGCCGAGAAAAGCGATGCGCATGCGTTACTCCTTGAAATCGGCGGGCGGTTCGGTCACAAGGCGCAGATACACCTTGCCGTCGAGATGGTCCGTCTCGTGAAAAACGGCGCGGGCAAAGAGACCTTCGCCTTCATATTCGTACAGATCGCCGTGACGGTCATACGCCTCGACCTTGACCCAGTTCGGACGCACGACGTAGCCGCTTTCGCCGGGGAAGGAGAGACAACCCTCCATGCCGCCCTGTTCGCCGGACGAATCGAGGATCACGGGATTGACAAGCTCCACGGGACCGTCGCCCACGTCGATGACGCAGATGCGGCGCAAGATTCCGATCTGCGGCGCGGCAAGACCGACGCCGTCCGCGTCGTTCATCGTTTCGATCATATCGTCGATCAGCTCGGAGAGCTTTGCGTCGAACTTTTTGACGTCCTTGCACACCTTGTACAGTACGGGATCGTCGTTTTTACGAATGATTCGTTTCGCCATATGCTGCCTCCATTTCAAATATTTATTATACATTTTTTATTGACCTTTGTAAACATAATCGGTAAAATATCATAGAAAACAGACAATTCAACCGGATGTAGAGAACAAAAACGACCGATTCAACCGACCGTGGAGAGCGTATTTCATAAACTCAACCGACAGGGTAGAGCGATTTTTCGAAATTCAACCGACAGTAGGTGGAAAACGAATCATGCACCTGTTATGCTTTAGCCATCGAAAGAAGGAGGAAACTTTCATGGAAAACAAAGAAACGCTCGGCAAGCGCATTGCCATGTTACGGAAAGAAAAGGGACTCACACAGGAACAGTTAGCCGAAAAGGTCGGCGTCTCCGCGCAGGCGGTATCCAAATGGGAAAACGACATCAGCTGCCCGGATATCACGCTGCTGCCGCTTCTCGCGGACATCCTCGGTGTCACGGTCGACGAACTTTTAGGCGTCAAGCCGATCGAGCCGCACGTCATTATCTTAGATAAGGATGAAACGCCGAACGACGAAAAGAAAAAGAACCGTTCGTTTTCATGGGAATGGAACAAACATAAGAAGAGCGCGAGATGGGGAACCATTGCGTTCTGCATCGGCGCGATCCTCGTCTGCCTGCTCTTCATTCTGCGCAGCTTCCCGCAGCTCGGCCTGTTCCTGAACTATGATGATGTTACCGCGTGGGATTACGTATGGCCGATCCTGATCTTTACCGTAGGTCTGATCAGCGTACGCGATCATGCGATTTTCGGTTCGCTCTTTATGCTGTGGGGCGTTTACGAGTTCCTGTGCAGCACGATCCCGGCACTCGGCGCCTATCAGATCAAATGGTACGTGGTACTTCTGGTGATTGCTGTCATCCTGCTTGTAGAAACCATCATCGGCAAGAAACATTGGGTCAAGATTAAGAAATCGCATGACGACGAGGACCATACGCCGACCCTGGAAGTCTCGCAGGACGACAATTATCTCGACGCGGACATGAGCTTCGGCTCCGGCGTCATCACCTATGACGGCGAGACGCTGCGCGGCGGCAGCATCGACATGAACTTCGGCGATTATAAGGTCGACTTCCGCAACGTCAGAACGTTCACGGACAACTGTCTGCTT
>JAFZIH010000032.1 GCA_017554455.1 Clostridia bacterium
ATTTTATTATAGCAAACATTTCGGAAATAGGAAAGAGAAAGCTATACAAAAGTCCAAAAGAATCGTATAATATAGCTATCAACGGAAAAAGGGGTATCTCATGCGCTTATTCATCGCCGTGCCGCTGCCGAAGGACGTGCAGCGCGCCGTATACGTCGCCGAAGAGGGCCTGCGGGCTGCAAGCACCGCGGGCAGATTCGTTCCGGCGGGCAATTTTCACGTCACGCTCCGGTTTTTGGGCGAAAGCAACCGGCTTGCCGACATCGCCGCCGCCATGCACGAGGCGGTGAAGGACGCGCGACCGTTTTTGCTGCGGCTCGGCACGCTCGGTTCGTTCACGCACGGCGGCGCGCGGACGAGCTTCCTTTCCGTGACGGGCGATCTTGACGAGCTGAACCGCATCCATGAAACGCTCGAAGCGGCACTTTTTGAGTACGGTTTTGCGGGCGGCAAGGTGCGCTTTACGCCGCACATCACGCTTGCCCGCGCGGTTGAGCACGGTGATCTATCGAGCATCCGCGTTCCGAACGCGGCGTTTCCCGTGCGCTCCATCGTTCTGTTCGAGAGCACCAACGAGAACGGCCGCATGGTCTATACACCCATCCACACCGAAAACTTTTGAGGAGAAAGCATGGCGTCTTTAACCATCTTCCGCGGCGGGGCGCATACCGGAAAGAGCACCGCGCTGTATGAAAAGATCCGCGAACATCGAAAAAAAGGCGAGCACGCGATCCTTTTGGTGCCCGAGCAGGCGACGTATGCCGCGGAGCGAAAGCTCTCGGAAACGCTCGGCGGGCTTCTGGGCGTTGAGGTCTACAGCTTCGAGCGCTTTTCCGAGCGGCTTCTGATGCGTTCGGGACGCACGCGTCCGTTCCTCTCGGTCGAGGGACGGCATATGGTGCTGCGCCGCGCGGCGTACCGCGTCAGAAACAAGCTCACCGTCTTTTCCCGCGTGTCGCAGGCGCCGGGCTTTGCCGAGACGATGGACGAGTGGATCGGACGGCTGAAGCAGAGCTGCATTACGCCCTCTGATCTTGAAAGCGCGATCCGTTCGCTCGATCCCGAATCGCTGCTTTTTAAAAAGCTTTCCGACATGCTTCTCATCTACCGCGACAGCGAGGAATTTCTTGAATCACGCTATCTTACCGCGCAGGATCTTTTGAGCGAAGCGCTGACGGTGCTGGACGGCGCGGACCTTTCCGACACGTTCGTGTACGTCGACGATCTCGACCGCACGCGCGAGCAGGTCATGCGGCTTTTGAAGGGCATCATTCTGCACGCGAAGCACGTTACGGTCACGCTTCGCGCCGAAGACGATCCCGCACTTACGGCACTGTTCAAGCCGGAGGAGGAGCGCGCGGCGGCGCTCGCGGCGTTTTGCGCTGAGCGAAGCATCCCGTTTTCCGTGCGCGCGTTCGAAACGCAAAGCGCTCCGGTCGATCCCGCGCTGAATCATCTGTGCCGGGGGCTGTTTGCGCCCGAGCCGAAGCCGTACGAAGGCGAGAACAACGCGGTCCGCGTGACCGGCTACGCGACGCAGGGGATGGAAGCGGACATGGTCGCGGACCGGATCCTCGAGCTCGTCCGCGCGGACGAAACGCTGCGCTACTCCGAGATCGCGATCGTCGTGTCCTCGCTCGAAACCTACGCGCCGCTTTTGCGCCGCGCGTGCCGGCTTCGCAATATCCCGCTGTTTTTCGACGCGTCGCGCCCGATCCTCGGGCACGCGGCGACCGATTATGTTCTGTCCTCGGTCAAGGCAGCGGTCGATTCGCTGAATGTCAACGATTTTCTGCACGTGCTGAAAAGCGGCTACGCGGGCGTTTCCGCGTTCGATACCGAGATCCTCGAAAATTATCTTTTGCGCTACGGGCTGTACGGAAGCGCGCTTCTGAATCCCCTTACGATCGGCGAGGTGCCGGAGGAGGCGGAAAAAGTTCGCGCCGCGGTCGTGCCGAAGCTTCTTAAACTCAAAGAATCGCTGTCGGACAAGACAGCGGGCGGCAAGGTGCGCGGCGTATACGCCTATCTCAAAGCGACGGGACTCCGTGAACAGCTCGAAGCCGAGGCGGACGCGCTTTTGAACGCGGGCGAAACGCAGGACGCGCAGACCTATGCGCAGATGTGGAACACGCTGATGGCGCTTCTAAAGCAGATCGACGCGATCATGGGCGACGTGCCGATGGGGCAGAAGGAATTCTGCGCGCTTTTAGAGGAAGGACTTTCGAGCTATCAGATCGGCGTGCTGCCCGGGAAATCGGATCAGGTCGTGCTCGGCGACCTCGTGCGCACGCGCTTAAACCGCAGCCGCGTGCTGTTTCTCTTGGGCTGCACCGAGGGCGTGTTCCCGCCGGCAAGAAGCGACGACGCGCTGATAAACGACGCGGAGCTTGACCGTATGAACACCTGCGGGCTGTCCGTCTGGGGCAAAACGGAGCTTTTGTCCGAAGCCGACCGCCTGCAGCTCTATACGCTTCTCACGAAGGCAACGGAGCGCGTCTTCTTCTCGTACCCGTGCGCCGGCGCGTCGGGCGATCTCGTGCCTTCGCCGATCCTCAGGACGGTCGAAACGCTGTTCCCAACGCCGAAAACGCAGGTGATCTTAAAATGCGGCGACGTACTGCCCGCTTCCGAAGCGGTCGGCTTTGAAACGCTGTCCGCGCTTTTACGCGAGTATAACGCCGACGGACATATCCGGACGTGGCTGCCGGGATTGCTGGACCATTTTGCGAACGAACCCGCGTACGCGGACGCGACCGCGGCGCTCGTCGATGCGCGCGCCGGTACGAAGGCGGAAACACAGCTCGGGAAAACGCTTGCGAAAAAGCTTTACGGCGAGGCGCCTTCGATGAGCGCGAGCCGGCTGGAGCTGTTCGCCCGCTGTCCGTTCGCACAGTATCTTCGCTACGGGCTCGGCGCGGAGGAGCGCAAGGAAGCGACGGAGCGCGCGGACAACGTCGGCACGTTCCTGCATGACGCTTTGGATCAGTTCGTGAAAACCGCAACAGAGGAGGGCAGAGACCTCCGCACGATGACGAACGACGAGGCGGACGAAGTCCTCGACCGCGTTCTGGAACCGCTGAAACGGGAGCACAACGACGGCATCTTCGAGCGCAACGCGCGGCTTAAGGAAGCGTTGATCGTGCGCGAGCGCATGATCCGCTGGTGCGTGTACTCCGTACTGCGGCAGATCCAATTGGGCGGCTTCACGATCGCCGCGACCGAGGCGGGCTTCGGCAAAAACGGCGAACTTACGCCGGTGTCGCTTGTGCTTTCCGACGGCACGAAGATCCCGGTCAGCGGCAAGATCGACCGCATTGACCGCACACCGGACGGTTCGATGTTCCGCATCGTGGACTATAAGACCGGCAGGAACCATACCTTCGATCCGTCCAAGTTCAGTAGCGGCGAGACGATCCAGCTTCCGCTGTATCTCGAGGTCGCAAAAAGCTTAGGCGGCGAAGCCGTCGGCATGTACTATATGCCGCTGTCCGCCGACCCGCCCGAATCACAGGACGAGACCCCGATGAATCCGCTGTCCGGCGTGACGGCAAACGACGAAGCCGCGATTGCGGCAAGCGACGCGCATCTTGACAAAAAATCTGCGCTGATCCGAAAGCTTGCGGTCAAAAAGGACGGCTATTCGGGCGATCTCGTGACGCGCGAGGAGCTCGAATCGCTGAAAAACATGGCGATCAAAACCGCGACGACGAACGCGGAGCGTATTCTTTCCGGCGAGGCGAACGTCTATCCGACCGCGGACGCCTGCACGTGGTGTCCCTTCGACGCGGTGTGCCGCTTCGATCCGCAGCTCGGATGTAAAAGACGCGGCGTGCCGAAACTGAAACTCGACGACCTTCTGAAAAAAGGAGGTGACGACGAATGAGCTTTACCGATGCACAGATCGCCGCGATCGAAAAAGACGGCAACCTGATCGTTTCCGCGGCGGCGGGCGCGGGCAAGACGACCGTGCTCACCGAGCGCGTCTACCGGCTCGTCACGGAGGGCACGAAGATCGAGCACATGCTCGTGCTGACCTTTACCCGCGCCGCGGCGGGCGAAATGAAGACCCGTATCGCAAAGCGCCTTTCCGACGCCGCAAAGAGCGCATCGGGCGGGCAGGCGGTCTACCTTCGCGAGCAGGCGGCGGCGGTTGCCAACGCGAGCATCTCCACGATAGACGCGTTCTGCGCGAAGGTCGTGTTCCGCCATTTCTTCCGCGTGGGGCTGACCCCGTCGGTCAAAACGCTCGATGAGACCGAAACGGCTGTACTGCGCGCCGAAACGCGAAACGCCGTGCTCGACGCGCTTGCCGCGGACCATGCAGAGGCGTATCGCACGCTGATCGTCGCGTTCGGCAGCGAGCCCGCGCTCCTCGAAGCGATGGAGGGCTTTGAGAACTTTTTGTCCGCACAGCCCGATCCCATGGAATGGATCGATCGGAACGAGGCGGCGATCGGCGATCCCGATGCGCTGAACGTGCAGCTATCACGTGCGCTGGAAAGCGACAAAACGGAGCTCGTCCGCGCCATCGACGCGCTGCAAAGCGAAACGGACAAGCTGTCGCCCGCGTATGACAAGATCCTTTCGATCCTCTACGATCTATTGAGCCGCGCGCGCGGCGCGCTGACGCAAAAAACGCGCGGGGACTACGCCGCGTCTCTAAACGGTATTCTCGGTTTCAAGGATTCGCTGCGGTTTCCGAACGGCACGCCGGACGCGGACAAGGCGGGCGTACAGGACGCAAAGCTGATCTTCCGCAAGATCGTAAAGGAACAGGCGGAGCGAAACGGCGTGCCGGTCGAAACGATCCGCGAACAGGAGGAAGCGGCGGCGCCGATCCTCAGAGCGTTCTACGCGCTGACGCGCGCGTATTTTGCGGCGTTTGCCGAGGCAAAGCGGGCAAAGAACGCGATCGATTTTTCCGACCTCGAACATATGACGATCGAGATTCTGAAAGACGACGAGATCGCCGCGGAGTACCGCGACAGGTTTCAGACGATCATCGTCGACGAATATCAGGACAGTAACCGCGTGCAGGAGACGATCCTGAACCGCATCGCGCGGCCGGGCGGGCTGTTCTTCGTCGGCGACGTGAAGCAGTCCATCTATCGCTTCCGCATGGCGGAGCCGGGGCTGTTCCTCGAAAAATGCGACACGTTTAAAGGCGCGCGCGGCACGCGCATCGACCTCGGACACAATTTCCGTTCCGGCAAAGCGGTCGTCGACGCGGTCAACGCGACGTTCGAAACGATCATGAAAAAGCCGGTTGCGGGGATCGAGTACGACGCGCGGGCAAAGCTAATCCAGGGCGATCCGACCGTGCCGGACGGCAGGGCGGAGCTGCATCTGTTTGAAAAGGCAAACGACCCGGACGAGGAGGAAACGCTCGAGGACGCCGAGGCCGAGGCAAGGTTTGCGGCGAACGTCATCCTCGAACGCATGCAGCGTCCGATCACGGAAAAGGGCGAGGAACGCGCGTGCCGGTTCGGCGATTTCGCGGTGCTGCTGCGGAACAAGAATTACGCCCGCGTATGGGCGCAGACGCTGTCCGAGCAGGGGATCAGCTGTTACGCGCAGGCGTCGGGCGGGTACTTCGACGCGATCGAGGTGAAGCTTCTGATGAGCTTCCTACAAGTGCTCGACAACCGCCGGCAGGACATTCCGCTGCTTGCCGTGCTGCGCTCGCCGCTGTTCGGCTTTACCGACGCGGAGCTTTCCGCGGTCCGCATCGGCACGCGAAAGGGCGCGTTTCTGGACTGCCTGCTGCGCGCAAGGGAGACCGAACCGAAGGTCGCGGCGTTCTTCGACACGCTCGAACGCTACGAAGCGCTGTCCCGGCGCATCCCGCTCGGCGAGCTTATCGAGCGCATCTTAGACGAAACGCATTACCGCGAAATGGTGGGCGTGCTCGCGGGCGGCGAACAGCGGCTTGCAAACCTTTCTGCACTCATCCGCGCGGCCGAGGAGTGCGACGCGGCGGGCATGAGCGGCGTGCACGGGTTTTTGCGCTTTATGGAGAACGTCAAGGCAACCGAAAAGCTCGGCGCGGCGGCGACGGTCACGGCGGACGTCGTGCGCATCATGACGGTGCATGCCTCGAAGGGGCTGGAGTTCCCGGTCGTGTTCTACGCGGGGCTCGGCGGCACGTTCAACACCAATGATGAAAAGAAAGCGCTGCTGCCGTATGCGGAGCCCGGCACGGGGCTTAAATACGCCGACGAGTTCGGCGTAAAGCACGAAACGATCACGCACGAAAACGCCGTCCGCGCGGTCTCCGACGCGTCGTGGGCGGAGGAGCTTCGCGTGCTGTACGTGGGCATGACCCGCGCAAAACAGGAGCTGTATCTTTTGGGCTCCGCGTCGAATGCCGAAAAATGCGTCGCAGAGGTCGCTTCGCCGACGCTTTTGTCCATCCGCAAATCCAATACGCCGCTGAAGCTGCTTCTTCCCGCGCTGAACGGACACATTACGCCCGTCGTGCATACAAAGAGCGAGTTCTATTCGACCCGGACGCTGCGTTCGACCGGCGGTATCGAACCGCCGACCGCGCAGGAGCGCAAGGACGTCGAAGCGCGGTTTAGCTGGGTCTATCCGCACCCGATCGTCGACACGCTGCCGGACAAGACCTCGGTCACGGGGCTTTCGAAGGATGATTCGCCGGAGTTTCTGGAGCCCGCGTTCGACGTCGGCTACGACGTGCTCAGTGAGGGCAGCGCGGTGCACCGCGCGCTCGAGTGCATGCCGCTTGACGAAGCGAAGCGTGCGGCGTTCTTACAAGAGATCCCCGGCGTTTCGCCGTTCCACGCGGATGCGATCCGCGATTTTGCGGCGTCGCCGCTGTTCCGTCGCATGGCAAAGGCAAAGCGTGTCGAGCGCGAATGGAGCTTCCTCTGCCCGATGCCCGCAAGCACGCTGCTGGACAGCACGGATTCCAACGAGCCGATCCTTTTACAGGGCGTGATCGACGCCTGCTTTGTCGAGGACGGCGCGTGGGTGCTGCTCGATTATAAGACCGACCGCGTGACCGGCGATCCGAACGAAACTGCGAAGAAGCATGCGCGGCAGGTCGCGCTGTACGCGGAAGCGCTCGAAAAGCTTTCCGGGCTTCCGGTGAAGGAGCGGTATATCGTGCTGCTCGGCGCAAAGGAGGCGGTCCGGCTATGAAAAACTATCCCGAAGCATTCTTAAGCCGCATGCAGGCGCAGCTCGGCGCGGAGTTTCCGGCGTTCCGTTCAGCGCTTGACGAGCCGCCGAAAAAAGCGCTGCGCATCAATACGATCAAGACCGATCGCGGGGAGCTTTCCGCGCTTCTGAACCTGCCGCTGCCCGCGCTCGAGGAGAATCCGGACGGCGCGCCGGTGCCCCTGGATTTCAACCCGAACGCGACGCCGCTGCACGCCGCGGGGCTCTTCTATATGCAGGAGGCGACGGCGCAGGCGCCTGTCGCACATCTCGAACTGCCGGACGCGCCGGTCGTGCTCGATCTTTGCGCCGCGCCGGGCGGCAAGAGCGCGCAGCTTGCGGCAAAAGCGCAGGGCGGCGTGCTGTTTTCTAACGAGATCGTTCCGTCGCGCGCGGAGGTGCTTGCGGGCAATCTCGAACGCATGGGCGTGACAAACGCGATCATAACGAACGCTGAGCCGAAGCTGCTTTGCGAGAAACTGAAAGAGCGCTGTGACGCCGTGCTCGTCGATGCGCCGTGCGCGGGCGAGTCGATGTTCCGAAAGGACGAGCAGGCGGTGCGCGACTGGTCGATTGAACACGTCGAAACGTGCGCCGTGCGGCAGCGGGCGATCCTCGAAGATGCGCAAAAAGCGGTCAAGCCCGGCGGATGGCTCGTCTATTCGACCTGCTCGTTCTCCCCGCAGGAGAACGAGGAAACGGTGCAATGGTATCTCGACCGGCACAAGGACTTTTCGCTTGTCACGATGCAACGGTTCTATCCGCACACGAGCGCGGGCGAGGGGCAGTTTTTAGCGGTGCTTATGCGCGAAGGCACGCGCGTTCCGTCCGCGTTTTCGATCGGAAAGAGCGACAAGGTTCCCGCATTCGACGCGTTTTCCGAGGCGGTGCGGCTGCCGGAAGGACAGTTAAAGCTTTTGAAGGACGGGCGCGTGCTGCTGCTTCCGCCGCTGCCGTTTGCGTTCGAGGGCGTGAAGATCGTGCGGGCGGGACTGCTTTTGGGCGAAGTCAAAGGCAGCCGCTTCGAGCCCGCGCACGCGCTTGCGCTTGCGGGGCGGGAGACACCGTTCTATCAAAGATGCGAACTGTCATTCGACGAGGCGATGCGCTATCTCAAAGGCGAAACGCTGATGAAGGACGCGGAAAGGGGCTACGGCGCCGCGACGTACATGGGGCACGCGCTGGGCCTCTATAAGGCGTCGGACGGCATGCTGAAAAATCATTATCCGAAAGGTCTCAGATTGTTGAAATAAAGCGCGGACGGGCAGTGCCCGTCCCTACAGGCGTGATATCTGTTTCCGCAGGGACCGGATATCATATCGTGCGGACGCGAAGCGTTCGTATATCGCATCTGCATGACAGATATATCGTACTTGCGCAGCAAGTATATCGTCATAAAGCGGGGGCGAGATGCGCCATGCGCACGATATATGCTCTGCATACGATATACGCACAATGCGCGTACGATATGTGTCCTTCGGACACACAATAAAGGAGGGCAAAATGGATCAGAGCAAATTCGAACGGTTCGACATGAAAAAGCCGCCGTGCCGCACGGCGTGGTATCTGCGTCCTTTGACGTGGCTACTCAGCGCGCCGGATGTGAAAAAGCATGGCGCGATCATTAAAAAGACCGGCGTGGAGGGGTTAAAGCCGCCGTATCTGCTGCTTTGCAACCACAATGCGTTTCTGGATTTCAAGGTCGCGACGAAAGCGATCTTTCCGCAGCGCGCAAACTACGTGGTCGCGATCGACGGGTTTATCGGGCGCGAGTGGCTCCTCCGCAAGGTCGGCTGCATCTGCAAGCGCAAGTTCACCAACGATATCACGCTGATAAGACAACTGAAACGCGTGGTAAATAACGGCGATATCAACGTGATCTATCCCGAAGCGCGCTATTCGCTCTGCGGGACGACCGCGGTGCTGCCCGCGTCGCTCGGAAAGCTCTGTAAGCTTTTGGGCGTTCCGGTCGTCACGTTCATCTGCCACGGGCATCACATCAATTCGCCGTTCTGGAACCTGCACGAGCGGAACGTCAAACCCACCGAGGCGGAGATGACGCTGCTCTTTTCGGCGGAGGAACTGAAACAGGCGACGCCGGACGAGATCAACGAAAAGCTTGTCAAGGCGTTTCAATACGACGATTACGCGTGGCAGCGGGAGAAGGGGATCCGCGTGACGTATGAAAAGCGCGCGGAGGGACTGCATAAGGTTCTGTACCAGTGCCCTGCGTGCGGGACCGAGTTTCAAATGGCGAGTGAGGGCACGCACCTTTATTGCAAGGCGTGCGGCAAGCGCTGGTTCTATAACGAAAACGGCACCTTGAAGGCCGAGACCGGCGAAACGGAGTTTTTCCACATTCCGGACTGGTATGAATGGGAACGCGAAAATGTGCGGCGCGAGGTCGAGGCGGGGACGTACGATAGCGGCGAACTGGCGGTCACGGTGCGGTCGCTGCCGAACGCGAAGAAGTTCATCCTGCTCGGCGAGGGCAAGATGCGCCACAATATGGACGGCTTTCACGTCTCCGGCACGGACCCGGACGGCGATCCGTTCACGATGGAAAAGAGCGTGCCGTCGCTGTACTCGTGCCACATCGAGTACGAGTACCTCGGCAAATTCGGCGACTGTGTGGACCTCAACACGCTCGAGGACACGTGGTACATCTACCCGCACGACTGCGACTTCGCCGTCACCAAGATGGCGCTCGCAACCGAGGAGCTCTATTTCCATGACTGCCGAAAGAAGGGCATTCCGGTAAAGCCCGGACTGGCGTAATGGCGGCGCATGAAATGCGGTTGGACCCCGCGCCGTTTCGGATGATCAAAAGCGGGGAAAAGACGATCGAGCTGCGGCTGTATGACGAGAAGCGGCGAAGGATCGTAGTCGGGGATACGATCGCGTTTACCGAAAAAGACACGGGCGAAAAACTGTGCGTGACGGTCACGGCGCTGCATATCTTTCCGTCGTTCGACGCGCTGTACCGCGCGCTGCCGCTCACAAAATGCGGCTATACGGAAGCGGAGCTTCCTTCCGCAAGTCCGGACGATATGCTTGCGTACTATTCGGCGGAACAGCAGCAAAAGTACGGTGTCGTGGGGATCGCCGTGGAGGTGCTTTAGTGGGGCGTCCGGGCATTCTGCAATATCCGTTGTTGCGTTGCATGACGGGGCGTCGGGGTCGACGCCCCCTACAGTACGTTTGATTATCCATTCATACGCCTCGATACCTTCTTGAACGGGATTCCGATATAGGGCAATCAGGTTTTTACCGGGATTTGTAGGGGACGTCGACCCCGACGTCCCGTCGAGAAACATGACAGCGGAGCGGGAGATACGGGTTTTCCTTGCAGGGTAGGGACGGGCATTGCTCGTCCGCCAAACAGCGGAACGGACGACCGATGGTCGTCCCTACGGAAATCGACTCGACACATTCAAAACGGCAATACGGCGGCGTCCGAAAGCACACGGACGCCGTCTTTTATTTGTGTCGGCAGGACGGCGACCGTGAAACCGGTCACTTTTTTGAGATCGCTCATCAGCCGCAAAAGCTCATAGATGGACAAGCTCGAGGTGAACGCGCCGCGCGTCGCCTTTCGGAACGCCGGCAGCTCCCAAAGCGACGCCTTTCCGAGGTATTGCACGATTCCGACGCCGAATTGCGCCATGCTTTCCGCGCGCTCTTCGTCCGGTTCGTTCAGCATCCTTGTAAACGCGTCGAGGTCGACCGTTTCGCCGTCCGCCGTAAGGTCCGGCGCAAATGAAAAAAACGCCTCCATGCAGGAGAAATCGACGCACAGGTACGCCGGCGCGCGATAGCCCGTAAGGTTTTTCACCGCCCAGATGAGATTCCAGCAGCCCTCGCGCGCGGTTTCGGCGCGCGCCGTCGCCGTCCCGATCGGCGCGGCGTCGATCCGTTCGATCTTCGCGTCTTGACCGAGCGTATAGACAGCCGCCTGCGTTTCGCACGGGATCGCGACGACCGTCGCTTCCGGCGGCAAAACCTGCACAAGCAAAACGGCGATCGCTTCGCCGTTTCGCGTGCCGATCGCCATGAATTCCTTGATCTCGTCGTTATAGACCCCGTCCCGCGGGGTCGGGGGAATGCCCGCCGCCTCCGGCGATCCCGTGACCGCCGGGGAGGGAGAGACGGACGGCGTCGCGGGGACCGGGGAAGGCGTCGTCGCCGCGCCTTCCGGTACCAGGGGGAGAAAGTACGGCGTGGGCGACGGCGTTAGAGTGGGAGACGGGGAGGGGGAAGGCGTATCCGTCGGCGCAGGCGTTTCCGTGGCGGGCGGCAGCGAGGGCTCGATCGGAACCGGTTCCTTTTTATTGAAGTAGGTCAGAAAGATCAGAAGCCCTATAAGAAGCAGCACGGCGACGCCACTTAGTGTTACGATCAGGATCATTTGTTTGCGGGATAGCTGCATGGAAAAACCTCCGAACGGATCGTTTTGCGGTTAGCTTGCGCGATTCGTTCGGATTTATGCGGGATTCTTATATTATCGAAAAATGAGTTGCGCCGGATGGAAAAAATGATTATAATACGTATATCTCTTTATGGGGGCTAATGATATGAAACGCGAAAAACTGCGCAAGATGATCCTCGCGGCGATCTTTATCGCCATGATCATCCTGCTTGCGTTCACGCCGATGCTCGGTTACATCAAGATCGGGCCGCTGTCGATCACGACGATCGGCATTCCGGTCATCATCGGCGCGATCATCCTCGGACCGTACTACGGCATGCTTTTGGGCTTCGTGTTCGGCATGACGAGCTTTCTGCAGTGCTTCATGGGCGACGCGTTCGGCGCGGCGCTCGTCGGCATTTCGCCGGTGCGCACGTTCATCGTCTGCATCGTGCCGCGCGTGCTCGTCGGGCTCGTACCCGCGCTGCTGTTCCGGCTCATCATGAAGCGGCCGACCAACAGCCGCACGGTCGCGGTCTTTGTGTCCGCGCTCGCGGGCTCGCTCACGAATACCGTGTTCTTCCTCGGCTTCCTCGGCTTGCTGTTCGGGCAGACGGAGTTCATCAAGAGCATGCAGGAAACGGAGGCGGGGCACATCTCGCTGATCGCGCTGCTCATCGGCTTTGCGGGCGTCAACGCGATCCTTGAGGCGGTCGCGACGGCGATCATTGCGCCGCCGGTGTACTTTGCGCTGCAGCCGCGCAAGAAGGTCGTCGGCGTCGACATCGGCGCGTCCGGCACGAAGATCGTGCTGATGCGCGGCACGAAGCTTCTGAAAACGACGCTGAAGCAGGAGAACGAAACGCTCGAGGAGGCGATCATCCGCTTCAATCCCGAGGACGCGGAAGCGATCACCGTGACCGGCGTCGGCGCGGCGGCAATGCCCGATACGCTTTTGAACCGCAAGGTCGTCAAGGTCGACGAGTTTGCTTCGCTCTATCGCGGCGCAACGGTCGTCGGCAAGCGCTTCAATATGGTCGTGGCAAGCGTCGGCACGGGCACCGCGTTTGTGCGCGTCACGCCGTTCGGCGCGTGGCATCTCGGCGGCAGCGGCGTCGGCGGCGGCATGCTGCAGGGGCTTTCCGAAAAACTCTTCGGTCGATTCGATCCGAAAGAGCTGCAGGCGCTTGCGCTCGCGGGCGATCCGGAAAACTGCGATCTTTTGATCAAGGACGTCACCACGGGACAGATCGGCAACCTCACGCCCGAAACGACGGTTGCAAACCTTTCTAAGGCGGGCAAGGCGGACGACGCGTCGCTTGCGCGCGGCATCTATACGCTGATCTTCCAGAGCATCGGCGTCATGGGCGCGTTCTGCACCAAGGCGCACCTCACCCGCACGATCTTCGTATGCGGTACGATCCTCGATTCGCAGCCGATCGCAAAGGAGATGCTCGACGGCATTGCAAAGCTGCACAAGGTCAAATTCGTCATTCCCGAGAACGCAGCGTTCATCACGGCGGTCGGTTCGACACGGTTTGTGCAGGACTGATGCGATTTTTTCGGGAATTTGAAAAAAGGGCTTGCAATCTTGACGCGTATTTGTTATAATGCGCGTTGCAGCGCTGATGTAGCTCAGTAGGTAGAGCACGTCATTGGTAATGACGAGGTAGTCAGTTCGAATCTGATCATCAGCTCCATCGTCGCCGCGAACGTGATAACGTTCGCGGCGACGTTTTTATTACCCGTAGGGGCGGATCGTATCCGCCCGTCAAGCAACATGAAAGCGGATCATGCAGAGACCGCAGCGCTACGCCGATTTACCGTAGGGACGGGCATTGCCCGTCCGCCATAATAGCGGAACGGGAAGATACGATCTTCCCCTACGGCAAGAAATATTGCGTGCCTTTGGCGTGCGGTTGACAGTACCGTCGCGGAGGGCTACAATAGAGGTATCAAAACGGAGGGAACGGCGGATGAAACGGTGGAAAAGGGTTCGGATCTTTCTTGCGCTCGGCGTCTTCGCGGCGGCGCAGGCGGTCGGGCTTTTCCTGCTCGTGCGCACCGTGCCCGCCGAAAAACTGACGCTGTCCGAAACGACGCTGACGCTTAAAATGGACGAAGGCCGACGCGTCGTCCACGCGATCGAGCCGGAGCGCGCGCAAACGCGGCTCATCAAATACAAGGTCACCGCGCCGGACGGGATCGTCGCGTGGGTCGACGAACAGAACGAAATGATCGTAGCGCTCGCGCCGGGCGCGTGTCAGGTCAAGGCGACCCTCGACGGGCTCGAAGCCGTCGTCGACGTGACGGTCCTTCCTGAAACCGTGATTGCGGGGGAGTGGGTCGCCGAAAACGGCACGGCGCTTTCGATCGCAAACGACCTTTCCGGCACGCTCGACGGCGCAAAGCTCCAATGGACCCGCGCCGCGTTCACCGACGGCGAGGTCAGCAACGCGTACCGCTATACAAAGCTCGTCGCGGCGGACGGCACGGTCCTGTATTACGACCGGCTGACCGATTCGCTGCGCCTCGACCGAAAAGGCGCGGTCATGACGCTTACGCGGAGGTAAACCGTACATTTTGGGCGGGGTTTCTCCGCTTTTTTCTTTTTTTGAAAATCACGCAACATTTTGCCGCTCAAGCGTGTCTAATAGGTATAGCCAATATGGAAAGGAGGGGAGCGCGTTTTGACAAACAGGAACGGGGACGCATGGTTTTCGCATGAGATCGAAGCAATGGCGCCGACGATGTTCCGCGTCGCGTTTGCGATCCTCAGAAACAGGGCCGACTGCGAGGACGCCGCGCAGAACGCGGTCCTGAAGGCATATACCAATTTAGACAAGCTCAAGGAGCGCCGGTATTTTCGGACGTGGATGATCCGCATCCTGAAAAACGAGTGCAAAAACTTCGCGCGCGCCGCACAGCGTACGGTGAACCTCGACGCGTGCGAACCCATCGGTTACGACATGGAGGTGCCGGACCTCGACCTGAACCGCGCGTTCGATGCGCTTTCCGCGGACGAACGGCTTGCGATCACGCTGTTCTATTTCGAGGGCTATTCGACGCGCGAGATCGCAAAGATCTGCGAGGTCAGCGACGGCACGGTCCGGTCCCGGCTTTCCCGCGCACGGGAAGCGCTCCGCAGGACGCTTTCGGAACAGGAGGCAGCGCAATGAAACAGAATTTCGATACAAGGATCAAAAAGGGTCTCTTTCCCGAAATGCCGCAGTCGTTTGCGGACGGACTGCAGCGAGCTGCAGCCGCGTGCGGATCGCAGGATACGCGGACGGAATCGACACCCGAAACCGGATCGGAACCGAAAAAGCGCAGATTCCCAGTCGGCAAGGTGCTTGCGGGCGCGGCTGCGGCGGTTCTCGTCGCCGCGTGCGTCGTGATCGCGGTCTTCATTCCGGGCATCGGGCGCAACTCGCACGGCGCGACCGATCCCGTCGTCGATCCGCTGTCCGGCAAGTGGACGCTCACCGAAGTCGAACAGAACGGCGAAACGCTCGATCCGGAACAGATCGGAGCACAGATGCGCTTGGAATTCTCCGGCGACGTCGTCACGGTAACGACTGTCACGGGCGGCGCGGAGGGACAGTATGTCTATCGGTATACGCTCATTGACAACGCGGTCGAACTCACGGCGGACGACGCGGCGGTCCCGGTGATTCCCGCAAGCGGCACGTACGATCCGGAAACGGACACGCTGCGCTTTGCGAATGAAGACGGCGACGGCGCGCTGCGCTTTACGCATGAGCCCGACCTTGTCGGCGTCTGGAAGCTGACAAGGGAGGAGCGTCCCGTCGATCCTTCTCCGTTAGACAGTTTCGATTACGATTATCTGAAGTGGGAAAAAGAGCAAACGTGGGAGGGAACCTCCGGGACGCCGACGCCGTGGTATCTGGAGTTTACGGCAGACGGCCGCATGTATCATTTCTTATATGCGTCTGATGGCGGGGTCCAGGGGAATCAAAGCGACACTTACACGATTTCGGGAAACACCTTGCAATGGTCTCATTTGGGATTCCCCCTTCGTTATGACGCTGAAACGGATACGCTGTGTTGGATATTTATGGATCGCAGGGAGTATTATGCGCGCGTCCCGGACGCGGTGATCGCCGATCCGTACCGGCAGAAACTCTCCGAGCTGCGGACGCAGTACCCGGAATACTTCGGACTCGACACGTCGAAGGGATTGAAGGTCTACGTATGGCAGATGGCGGAAAGCGACTATTCCTGTGCGCTGCTTTCCGGCATAGACACGCGCTCGGAGATCGAGATCGGCATCCAAAACAAAGGCACGACGATTGAGGAGATGCAGCTGATTCTTTCGACCTATTATGAAGCGCGGGACTGCAATATCGAACCGGAGAATGTCGAGGTCATTCCGTTCCAAAATCCGATCTCAAGCTATGCGTACGAGATCGACGAAGCATATGCGGGACGCTTAAGATGGCTGCTCACGGGAATCCCATTCGAATGCAACGATCCGCTGTATTCGGCGCCGCTCGACAGCAAGGTC
>JAFZIH010000033.1 GCA_017554455.1 Clostridia bacterium
GGGGGCTTCCAGCGTCTCGCCGCCTTCTGCGTCGAGCAATGCGGAGAACAGCGCTTCGCGGTTTACCTTTCGTCCGGGGACGTCCGCGGTAAAGTCGATCTCGTTTTCCTCTTTGTTATAGGAAACGGAAGCGTTTTTCGGTTCCGTTTCATGCGCGTCGGCAAACGCGTTGACGGCGTTCTGCAGCGCGGTTTCATCGAACGAAAGACGGACGGGGAAGTCCATGCCCTGGGACTTGATCCGTTCGACCTCGCGGGAGACGGAATCATAGCCCAGATCGTCGCGGACGAGCGCGAACGCCAGATCGAGCGCTTCGTCAAGATCGCTGTCCACAGGGATCGTTTCGCCGGAGAACGTCTCCGTATGCTCGCCGAACGTGACTTCGACCTTCAGGTCCTTCCGCTTTGCGTCAAGGGACGGCTGCACCGCGGCTTTTGCCTGCTCCACGGTCATACCGCCGACGTCGACGCCGTTGATCGTGACGCCTTCGAGCATAGTGACGCGCTTTAAGATCGCGTCAAGCTCGTCCCGATGCGGATCGGGTTCGGGCGTAACGATCGCGATGTCCTCGGTCCCGGAGATTTCGGGAGCGGCCTGACCCCCGTTCTGCCTGCCGTTGTTTGCCTGCTTTTCACCGTCGGATCCGCCGCACGCAAGACAGAGGATCAGAAGCGCCGTAAATAGCGGCAGCAGCCAAATTGTACGTTTCTTCATATGGTTCTTGTCCTTCTTCATTGATAGTTTCATTGTACACGCTTTTTTCGAAAATACCATCCTTTTCGAAAACCATTTACTAATAAGTTACATTTTGGGCACATCTTTTATACATTGCGCCGAAAAGAAACGGGCGGAATACGACCTCGTTCATTCAATAAGACGCATGAAACGCGGAAAAAGTTGCAGTTTCTCCGGAATTCTTTTCAGATCGCAAAAGATGTGGTATACTGTTATAATCGAAAGAAAAGAGGACAACGCCATGAAACAGCCGCCGAAATCATTATCTCCCATGGAATACGCCATGAAGTATCTGGCGATCAAGGACCGATCCGTTTCCGAGATGCAGGAGTATCTGGACGGCAAGGATTTCGGGGAGGCGGACGTCGACGCGACCGTCGCGAGATTGATTGAGCTCGGACTTCTGAACGACGCGCGCTACGCGCAGCGCTTTGTCGAAACGCGCACGGCGTCGAAGCCGATCAGCAGAAGGCATCTGAAAGACCAGCTCAAAAGCCACGGGATCGGCGACGCGGAGATCGAAGCCGCGCTTGAAACGGTCGAGGATACGGATGAAGCCGACAACGCCCGCACGGTCGCCGAAAAGTTTTTTCGGCAGTTTTCCGAACTCGAACCGCAGAAGCGGCGCGAGCGCGTGCTGTCCCGCCTGATCGCGCGCGGGTTTTCTTACGACGTCGCGCGAAAAGCGTACGAAGCAGTCCTTTCGGAGGAGGAAACATGGAGCGAATCGTAACGGGACAACAAGCTAAGGACGGGGACCGGGCGGTCATTGCGTCCGGCGTTTCTTCGCTTGCGCTGATGCAAACCGCGGCGGAAGGGATCGTGAACGCGGTCAAGGCGCGGATGATAGGCGTCGAAACCGTCACGGCGATCTGCGGGACCGGAAACAACGGCGGGGACGGCGTCGCCGCAGCGCTTTTGCTGCATCGCGAGGGGATCGACGCGCGGATCGTGCTTTGCGGCGAACAGGAACGCTGTACGCCCGACACGGCGCATTTTCTGGATCTTGCGAAAGCGGAAGCCGTTCCGATTTGCTTTGCATGGGAGCCGCTTCCAAATGAGATTTTGATCGACGCGCTGTTCGGCGTCGGGCTGAACCGACCGATCGAGGGAGAAAAACGCACGCTGATCGAACGGATGAACGAAAGCGGCAAGCCGATCGTTTCCGCCGATCTGCCGTCCGGTCTGCACGCGGACAGCGGCGTGATCTTAGGCGCGGCGGTCAAAGCGACCTGCACGGTCACGATGCAGGCAAAAAAGGCGGGCATGCTGTTGGGGAAGGGACGCGCGCTGTGCGGGGACGTGATCGTACAGCCGCTGTATCCGGACGAAAGCGAGCCGGAGCTGTTTTTTGAGGATGAGGCGGATATCGCGGCGCTTCTTCCGCCGCGTCCGTTCGATTCGCATAAGGGAAAAAACGGACACGCGCTTTTGTGTGTCGGTTCCGCAACATATCCCGGCGCGGCGCTGCTTTCTTCACGCGCGGCGCTTCGCGGCGGTGCGGGGCTTCTCACCGTCTGTACGCCGGACCCGGTACGGCCGTTCTTTGCCGCACTGCCGGAAGCGATCACGGTACCGACCGGCACGGACGACTGGTGCGAAGCGGCGGCGAAGGCCGCAAAAGCTGCCATGGCGGGAAAACAGGCGATCGGGATCGGCTGCGGCGCGGGAAAGGGCGACATCCTGCCGGTGATCGAAGCCGCGCTGAAAACGGGCGTGAAGCTTGTACTCGACGCGGATGCATTGAATCAGATGGCACGGGACCGGACGTTCCTCGACCTGCTGCACAAAAACGTCGTGTTGACCCCGCACGCGGGCGAGATGGCAAGATTGCTTCACACGACGGTAGAGGACGTGCTGAATGATCCGCTCGGCGCGGTGAAAGCGTTCCCCTGCACGACGCTGCTGAAAGGCGCGACGACGCTGGTGCATGCGGACGGAAAAACGGCGTTTTTGACGTTCGGAAATCCGGGTCTGAGCAAAGGCGGCAGCGGCGACGTGCTGACGGGGCTCATCACCGCGCTGCTTGCGCAGGGGCTCGAGCCGTTCGACGCGGCGCGGGCGGGGACATACCTCTTGGGAACGAGTGCGAACCGCGCGATGAAACTTCTCGGCGAACGCGCGCTGCTTGCAAGCGACGTCATCGATATGGTACAATACTGAATTATGGAAGAGAAAAAGATACACGGAAACATCGCGGGTATCCGCGACACCATACTGAACGAAATGCAGTCGCTGTACGACGAGACGCAGCCGACCGGCGTGTTTGCGTCTGCGGCGCTTCTCGATAAGCTTGCGGACTATACCGAACGGATCGGGCGAGAGATCTCGGTCTATCTGTCGCGCAGCGGCGCCGTGAAGGACGTTTCGATCGGCGACGCGACGACGGTCTCCATGCCGGATATGCGCCTCGTGCGCAACGCGGACCGGCTTGCGGGCGTACGGTGCATCCACACGCATCCGAACGGCAGCGGGTATCTTTCCGACGTCGATCTCGGCACGCTGAACTCCATGCGGCTTGACGCGATGGCGGCGGTCGGCGTGAGGGACGGCAGACCCACTTCGGTTTACGTCGCGTTCGTCGGCGAGATGGAGGGCGAGGAGCGCAAGCCGATCATTTACGGACCGATGCGCGCGGATCGCCTGCCGCAGGACGCGCTTCTGAACGCTTTGATCGAAGCGGACAACCGCCTGAAAGCGCCTGCCTACGCGGTCACGCAGGCGGAGCCGGAACGTGCGGTGCTCGTCGGGATCGACAACGACGACGGCTACGACACGCTTGAAGAGCTGAAAGCGCTTGCGGACACCGCGGGCGTCAACGTCGTGCACGTCGAACGGCAGCGCAAGCGTCCGGTCGACAACGGCACGTATGTCGGCTCCGGCAAGGCGGATGAGCTGCGGCTGATCGGCAGCGCGACCGAAGCGGACGTGTTCATCTTTGACGACGAGCTCACGGCGATCCAGATCCGAAACCTCGAAAGTATTTTAGGCACGCCGGTTATCGACCGCACGATGCTGATCCTCGATATCTTCGCGACCCGCGCGACCACGCGCGAAGGCAAGCTGCAGGTCGAACTCAGTCAGCTCAAGTACCGTCTTCCGCGGCTTCTTGGCGTCGGCGTTGCGATGTCCAGACAGGGCGCTTCCGGCGTCGGCATGCGCGGTCCCGGCGAGAAAAAGCTCGAGATCGACCGCCGCCGCATCCACCGTCGTATCTACGAGCTCGAGCAGGAGCTCAAAGAGGTCGAAAAACAGCGCGGCGTGCGCCGCGCCGTCCGCAAAAAAAGCGATGTTCCGGTCGTTGCGCTCGTGGGGTACACGAACGCAGGCAAGAGTACGCTGTTAAACGTGCTCTCCGACAGCGACGTGCTCGCGGAGGACAAGCTCTTTGCAACGCTCGATCCCGTCGTCAGAAGCGTCACGCTGCCGAACGGGACGCCGTGCCTCCTGTCAGACACGGTCGGATTCATCAACAAACTGCCGCACGATCTCGTCGAGGCGTTCCGATCCACGCTTGAGGAGGTAAAGGACGCCGATCTCATCCTGCACGTCGTCGACGCGGGCTGTCCGTATTACGAGGTGCAGATGCGGGTCACCGAACAGGTGCTGGAATCTTTGGGCGCGGGCAACACGCCGCACCTCGAGGTCTACAACAAATGCGATCTTCCCGAAGCGATCCCGTCGAAACGCGAGAAAGCCGTCGCGATCAGCGCAAAGACGGGCATGGGGATCCCGAAGCTTTTGGATCGCATCGAAGCGGAGCTGAACCGCACGCAGCGGCGCGTGGAACTCGTGATCCCGTACGACCGCTATGAAGCGATCCGCGTGCTGCACGAGATCGGTACGATCATCACGGAATCGCACGAAGCAGACGGCACGCACGTCACGGCGATGATAGAGGAGAGCAAACTCTATCGGCTGAAAAACGCGCTGGACGGATGAGCCGACGGAAAATGTGCTGTTCAGCCGCATTATTTACATTCCTATTACAATTATTTTGCATGAACGGCGGCGGCGCGGCTTTTCAAACGACACGATCCGTGGTATACTGTATGCGTAGGAGTATGTTATGAAACGCGCTATTTCGATCCTTCTTGTCATGATCCTGCTGCTTGCAATCCCGCACGCGGCGGCAGGCGAGACAACACAATCGCATATCATCGAAGCGGATCGTGTTCTGATCTATAACCCGCTGCCGTACGATGCAAAGGGGAACACGCTGTTTTCCGGTACGCTCACAAAACCGCAGGAGGATGCGGAACCGAACGGCGATTCCGGATTCATGCCCGGACTGCACAAAACCGGCAAGGACTATTCGATCGATCGAAAAACACCGGACACGCAGGATTTCTGGGTCTGCACCGATCTCATCACGTATCGGTATGACAAATGCACGTTCCGCCTCGCCGCGGAGGGTGCGCATTGCCGTATCTGGACGATGGAAAACGACGATCTAGCCTTTTCGGAGGAGCAGACCGCTGCGATGCTGGAAGCGTTCGAAACGACCATCGCACCGACGGAATCCGCGTATTTCGGCGATTTCCGCGATCTTTCCGGCGACGGCAAGCTGGAGATCGTGACCTACGCGATGAACAGTCTCTCGGTTTGCGGCTTTTTCGATACCTATGATCTGTACACAAAGGAAGAGATCACCGTCATCGATCCGGACGATGCGGAAAGCTATAACTATCTGCCGATCATCAACGTCAATTCCCGCATGGCGAACAGAATGAACGTCGTGTTCGGCACGCTTGCGCATGAATTTCAGCATCTGATCCTTCGAAGCGCGGTGCTTGCGTCGCCCGCAAACGCGGATCGGCTCGGCAGTGAAATTACCCCCGGGCTTTGGCTGAACGAGGGCTTTTCGATGGCGGCGGAGGAGCTCTGCTATCCGGGCTCGGTAGCGGAACAGGGCTACGTCGACGCATACGCGGGCTCCGACAAAGTCCGTCTCGGCATGAGTTATCAGGACTTTGACGCGACCGCCTCCGACGTCGGCGCATACGGGCAGTCGTTCCTGTTCACGGAGTATCTGCGCACGCAGTGCGGCGACGGCGTTTTCCGCGAGATCCTTGCATACTGGCGAAGCGCGGAGAGCGTTTCGGCGTTAAGCGAAGCACAGGCGATCCGCGCCGAACTGACGGGCGAACAGATCGACGCACTGGACGCATCCGTTTCCTATGACGATGCGGCTGCGGCAAAGCTCGGCTCGGAGGACGAGATCCTGCTTTCAAAGCTTGCGCTTGCGTTCCGCCTTGCGATCCTTTTCAAGGGATCGGAAGGATTGTATGCGATCGGCGCGTCCGATCCCGATATGCCGGCGTATGCGGGGACAGGACGAAAAATCGAGGGCGGCGGCGCTCTTCTCACAGAATGTAACGGAAGCTTCACCGTTCCCGCCGACGCGGACAGCGGCCTCGTTTTTGTCGGGATCAAAGACGGCGCGGTATCGGAGATCTATTCGGTGCCGGAACCCGAAGAGGGCTTTTACGTGATCGCCGCAAACTATAACGGCGAATGGCTTGCGATCGAAGCAAAACCGTCGGTTGATCGGTACCTTGAGACCGTTCCGGTCGAGCCGAACGCGGACGGCACGATCGACGCGGCAAACGCCAACGGCGCGATCTTCCGCGCGGTCAGGACCGAAAACGGGTTCCGGTTTGAATGTCGGAGCACGAGCGGGACGCATGTTTTGGGCCGTACGTCCGGCACAAGTCAGACGATGCGGATCGCGGAAGGGAACGATACGTTTGCATGGACGCATTTTGCAGACGGAGCGGACCGGCTGCAGGCGGACGGATTTTACGGACGCGCGGTCCTGTTCGGAAGTTTGCAGCGCGGCTTCGGCTATTTCGCGCCTGCGTATTTTGAAAACACGTCCTTCGCAAAACCGCGGCTTTTTCGCGTTACCATCATGCGGGGCGACGCGAACCTTGACGGAAAGCTGACGGCGGCGGACGCGGCGCTGATTCTCAGAACGGTCGTCGGTCTGTCCTATATGAATGAGCCGATGTGCGCCGCGGGCGACGCGGACAGAGACGGGGAGATCACGGCGGCGGACGCCGCGAAGATCCTGCGCCTCGTGATACAACTGGATTTTTGATCGGAGGATCGGATATGCGATCTATACCATGGAAAAGAATACTTGCCGGTCTTTTGATCCTGTGCATGGCGGTCCCGCTTGCGGGCTGCGGCACGGGATCGGACGGCGCTTCAAAAGGCATCGTGATCAGCGAAGTCGTTTCGAGCAACGGCGAAAGCTTTGAGCACGACTATTACGGTTCGCCGGACTGGATCGAGCTGCACAACGAATCGGATCATCCGATCGACCTTTCGCTCTGGAGCATCACGGACAATGTCAAAAACCCCGAAAAGGCGTTTACGCTGCCCGAAATGATTCTGCCCGCAGACGGATATCTTTTGCTGCTTGCGACAAAGCAGGACAAGACCGATACGTTCACCTGGGACGGAAAAAGCGCTATTTGCCTCGGCTTTTCGCTGAAGGCGGCGGGGGAGGATCTCGTTCTGATCAACGCGAATCTGCAGACCGTTTACGAGCTTGCCGTACCGGCACTGAACCGCGACATTTCCTACGCGCGCCGTGAAAACGGCACCTACGGCTACTGCGACGCGCCGACGCCGGGCGCAGCGAACACGACGAAGATCACGGATATCCAGCCGGAGCCGAAAGAGCCGGAGGAGCCGACGCCGATGACAGGCGTTGAGATCAGCGAGATTTCCGCGCGCAA
>JAFZIH010000034.1 GCA_017554455.1 Clostridia bacterium
ATCCGGCTTGATGATCCCGCCGCATTCGCAGGTCGGCACGCCCTGCATCTTCATGATCTGCTCGAGCGAATAGAACCGGCGGCACTTCGTGCAATGGTTCCGGTAGACGCTTCCGTGCAGTTCGCAGACGTGCCTGCTTCCCGCCGCCTGATGCAGGCCGTCGATGTTTTGCGTCACGACCGCGTTCAGCTTTCCCATCTCCTCAAGCTTCGCAAGCGCCTTGTGCGCCTTGTTCGGCTTCGCGTCGGGATAGATCAGAAACTTCTTGTAATAATCGTAAAAGATCTCCGGGTAGTCCTCGAAAAAGTCGATGGACAGCAGCGTTTCCGGCGGCACGCCGTACGCTTTGACCGCTTTGAAAACGCCGTCGCTCGAACGGAAATCAGGGATCCCGCTTTCGGTGCTCAGTCCCGCGCCGCCCAAGAATACGATCTTTTTTGCGCGATCGATGTATTCGCGAAGTGTGTTCATGCGTGATTCCTCCCAAATCGTTGAAATGTCGAAGCTTGTCTGTTATACTGTCGGCATGACAGAAAGAAGACCGTGGTTTCATACGCGCCCGATGGCGGGCGCTGCGCTCGGCGCGATCCTTGCGGCGATCCTCGGATCGCTTGCGCCGGATCGGGTCCTGCTGATCGTCTGTGCAGCGCTGATCCCGGTTTCGGCGTTTCTGCTGCACAGGAAAAGCGTATTCTTTCTGCTGCCGCTTGCCGCATTCACGGTGCTCGTTCGCATCGTGCTTTTGCCGACGGAACTGCCGGACGGACCGGGCGCGTCGTTTCTGGCAAACCTGCGGGGCAATCTCCTCGCCAACGCGGACGCGCTGTTTCGCGACGAGGCCGCGGCAGGGCGGGGGATCCTGCTCGGCGATCATGCCGCAATGACGGCAGCCGAATACGCTAGCTATGCGCAAAGCGGGTTGCTGCATCTGTTCGCGGTCTCGGGACTGCACGTCACGATCCTTGTCGGGATGATCGGCCGGTTCATCCGCACGGAAAAGAAACTGCTGTCGTTCGGTGTTCTGTCGCTTGTCCTGCTGTTTCTCTGCGCGGTCACGGGATTTACCGCATCCGTTCTGCGTGCGGCGTTTACGCTGATCGCGCTGAAGCTGTCCGAGCTGCGCGAGCGCAAGGCGGATATGCCGTCCGTTTTGTGCTTTGCCTTTGCAATGACGCTTCTCTGCGAACCGTTCGCGTACGAAACGGTCGGCTTTCAGCTTTCGTTCGCGGCGATGACCGGCATGGTGCTGTTTGCGGGGAAGTTCCGAAGATCGCTTCCGAAGCCGCTTCGCGGTTCGCTGATCGCCCGCGCGCTGATCGGCGCGGCGACGGCGATGATCGGGATGCTGCCGCTGACCGCTTATTATTTTCAGTCGCTCGCGTGGATATCGATCCCGCTTTCGATCGTGCTCATCCCGACGATGCCGATCCTGCTTCTGTTCGGATTCCTGTCCGTCCTTCTGTACGGGATTCTGCCGCACGTTGCAGCCGTGCTGTCTTATCCGGCGTACGGCGCGATCAAGCTGATCGCCATCATCGCGCAGAACCTGGATGTTCCGGCGCTGCGTCTGCCTGCGCCGCATCCCGCGATGATCGTGCTGTACTATCTCGCGCTGCTGTTGTGCTCACCGCTGCTGCTTCGCAATCGGAAGCGTCCGCCGTGGATCGGACTGGGGCTGTTGGCGGTGTCGATCGTTCTTTGGTTTCTGTTATAAAAAGAAAAACGGGCAGATGCATTATCTGCCCGTTGTTTGTTACTTGCGCAGGAAGGCGGGGATGTCCAGCTTGTTTGCGGGACGCTCGCCGTAGTCCCGACGGACGCCTGCGGAGGGATCGCGATACAGCGGCTCGGCCGGCTTCTTCTCGGGTTCCGGCTCCTGTGCCGGTTCGGGATCCGCATAGGGACGCGCGGAGAATGCGTTCTGCGCGGAAGCGGGGCCGGGCTGCGGCGCCGCACCGCCGAACATGCGGGGTTCTGCAAAGCTGCGTCTTGCGGGTGCGCCGCCCATCTTGAGGTCGCTCTTGTCGGGTTCCGCACGGTCGAAGCCGGTCGCGATGACGGTGATGCGGAGCGTGTCGCCCATGCTCTCGTCGATGTCTGCGCCGAAGATGATGTTCGCTTCGGGATCGGCGTTTTCCGCGATGATCTCAGCCGCTTCGTTGACTTCGAGCAGCGACAGATCGCTGCCGCCGGTGATGTTCATCAAGATGCCCTTCGCGCCCTTGATGGAGGTCTCGAGAAGCGGACTTTCGACCGCCTGCCGTGCGGCTTCGCTTGCACGCTTTTCGCCGACGGCGGAACCGATACCCATGTGCGCCATGCCCTTTTCCTTCATGATCGTCTTGACGTCCGCAAAGTCGAGGTTGATCATGGCCGGGACCGCGATCAGATCGGAAATGCCCTGGATGCCCTGACGGAGCACGTCGTCCGCAACGCGGAGCGCGTCTGGAAGACTGGACTTGCCGACCAGCGAAATGAGCTTGTCGTTCGGGATCGTGATGAGCGTGTCCACAGCGGGCTTCAGCGTTTCGATGCCCTGTTCCGCATTGCGCATACGCACGCGGCCTTCGAACGTGAACGGCTTGGTCACAACGCCGACGGTCAGGATGCCGAGCTCCTTTGCGGCGTCCGCGATGACCGCAGCCGCGCCGGTGCCCGTGCCGCCGCCCATACCGGCGGTGATGAAGATCATGTCGCTGCCCTTGAGCGCTTCGATGATCGTATCACGGCTTTCTTCCGCCGCTTTGCGGCCGATCTCGGGATCCGCGCCCGCGCCGAGACCCTTGGTCAGCTTTTCGCCGATCTGGATCTTTTTCTGCCCGGCGCTTAAAGCGAGCGCCTGCTTATCGGTGTTGACGGCGATAAATTCCACGCCCTGCAGACCGTACTGGACCATGCGGTTGATCGCATTGCAGCCCGCGCCGCCGACGCCGACGACCCGGATCTGAGCAAAGTTGGTGTTTTCTACGTTGGTTTCAAACATGGATGGTGGTTCCCCCTTTGTTTATTTCGTGAAGAAATCCTTCAGTTTTTGCAGGAATGATTTTTCATCCGGCTTCTGCTCGACCGGACGGTCCTCGGCGCGATTTGCGCGAAGGACGAAGTTCAGAGCGCCGAACGCGCTGCAGTAGTTGGGCGAGGAGAGCCGCGGTGTCCACGGCATGTCCCGCTTGATCGGAAAGCCCAGCGCTTTCTTGAGAAAGTCGAGCGATCCGCGCATCATCAGAAGTCCGCCGCCGGAAAGATACACGATCGGGCGCGTCTCCAGATTGACCTGCAGCCGGTCGAGCTCCTCGCGGATGTGATCCGCAAGGTCGTTTGCACGCGCCTCGATGATGTAGGCGATCGTGCTGTTCTCCACACGCTTCGTTGCGGTTTCGGAACGGAGGATCTCCGTCTTGTCCCCGTAATCGAGCGAGAAGACGAACCGCCGCTTTGCCTGTTCCGCGGACTGCTGTGTGACGTCCAGACCGAACGCAAGGTCCGAAGCGAACTGGTAGCCGCCCATCGGGATCGAAACGATACCGGTCAGCGCGGCGTTTTCGATCACACAGATGTCCGTCTGCCGATAGCCGACGTCGATCAGCACAGCGGGGCGGACGCGCTCTTCCTCCGGGATCAGCATTGTCGCTTCGCCCAAAGCGGCGCTCACGCACATCGAGATCTCGATCCCGAGATCATCCAGCGCGTTCTGGATCGTTTCGATATAGTCCTCGCGCACGAACATATGTGCGATGAGTCCCGAGATCTCCTCGGTCATTACACCCTGCGGCAGCTCCGACGAGGACACGCCGTCAACAAGGAAGAAGACTGGCGTGCTGTGCATCAGAACGTGTCCGGGAGGCGTTTCGATCTTCCGGAAGGAGAGTTCGATCAGCCGGTCGACGTCCGTCGGATCGACGACGCGCGGATGCTCGCCGAGCGTCAGCGTCATGTCCGAAAGCACGAGCTTTGAGAACGTGACCGGAACCGTCAGCGCGATATCGCGAATGCGCGTGCGCGATTCCTGTTCCGCTTTCTGGATCGCATCGACGATGGCGTCGCGCAAACTCTGCTTGTCCGGGAAGGTGTCTTCGAGATATCCGTCGCACGCGGAAACGCCGGCACCGTGCACGACGATGCCGCCTTTATCCAAAACGCTGCCCGAAAGACATACCACCTTCGAACTGCCGATGTCCAGTATCGCAGCCGGCTTCATACCATTCCTCCGCAAAGATAATTATATTATAGCAAAGGATTTCTGAAGTCGCAACATTTTTTCCGTAGGATTCTCAATCGTTTTGAAAATTTTAACATGCAAATGTGTCAGAATTGTATTATTTTTAAGTACAATCGGCAGTTTATATAAGGAAATAACTTGTTTTCCGCATGAAAAAAAGATAGAATAACGGCATGTGGGCATTGGATCTCGATCTGGATTTCTTTTTAAGCGACTGCTGTCCGCTTGCGCCGAAGGGGGAGCGACCTTCCGCCGACTGCGCAAACCCTTGGACGGAAGCCGCCGTGAGCGCGTTTTTGGAAGGCGGTCTCGGGCTTGACGCACGTCGTCCGATTCCCGGCCGCATTACCGAAACGCACGACGGCGCGCTTGCGTTCTGGAAGGAGCGGATGGACGCGGGACGGCTTACGCGTCCGTTCTCGGTCGTACACGTCGACGCGCACGCCGACCTCGGTATCGGCAAGCCCGGTCCGGGATTCGTTCTGAACAACGTGCTCGGCATCCCGCCGAAGGAACGGGATGACTTTTCGCGCTATTATGCGCAAAAGCAACTCGACGAAGCGAACTATCTGCTGTTCGCGCTTGCGTTCCGCTGGATCGACGCGCTGACGCTTGTGCGCGATCCGTTTTCGCGTCCGGATCTGCCGCCGTTTGTCGAACGGGACGGGGAGGGGTATCGCCCGATCCGGCTTCGGTCGTTCGTTTCGTCGCTGTTCGAGGACCGCTACGGCGCGGAGCCGGAGATCCCGCTGACCGTGTACAACGATCCGAAAACGGTATGCATCCGCAAGCCGTTTGCCTGTATGAACCTTGCGATCTCGCCGCGCTACGCGCCGAAAACCGCGGACGCGCTAATCCTGATCATTGCACGATATATGACGCTTGTATAGGGCGCGGATCCGTGCTATAATAAACAAAAATATTACGGGGATTTGGGAATGAAATGGCTTGAACTGACGGTCTATACGACCGACGCGGGACTGGATACTGTCTGCGCCGCACTGAACGGCGCGGGGATCACGGGTCTTTCCATCGAGGAAAGCCATGAAAAGGCGTACGCGTTTTTGCGTGAGGCGGCGATCTTCTGGGATTTTGCCGACATGGACAAGATCGGCACGGACACGCCCTGCGTCAAGGGCTATGTGGCGGATTGCCCCGAAAACCTTCCGATCATCGACGAGGCAAAGGCGGCGATCGAACGGCTCAGAACGCTCGATTTCCCATTTGACCTCGGAACGCTGCTCGTCACTGTCGTTTCCGTCGACGAGGAGGACTGGGCGAACAACTGGAAAAAGTATTATAAACCGTTGGAGATCGGCAGCCGCCTGCTCGTGCTGCCTTCGTGGGAAGAACGTCCCGAAACGGATCGCATTGTATTGAAACTCGATCCCGGCATGGCGTTCGGCACCGGCGCGCACCACACGACGCGGATGTGCCTTGAATTTCTTGAAAAGACCGTGAAGTCCGGCGACACGATGCTCGATCTCGGCTGCGGCAGCGGTATCCTTTCGATCGCGGCGCGCCTCTTGGGCGCGGTGGACGCGAAGGCGGTAGACATCGATCCGATCGCGGAATCGATCGCGTATGAAAACGCCGAGATGAACGGGATCGGCAAGGAGCACTATACGGTCCTGATCGGGAACGTCCTTTCCGATACGCGGCTTCAGAAAAAGATCGCGGGACAGTATCCGGTCGTCGCGGCAAACATCGTCGCGGACGTCATCATCGCGCTTGCGCCGATCGCGCGTCCGCTCGTGGCGCCGGGCGGCGTGTTCCTGGTCTCCGGCATTATCGACGAACGCGTCGACGAGGTCGTAACGGCATTACAGAACAGCGGCTTTACCGTTTCGGAACACAGCCATGCGGAAGGCTGGAACGCCTTCCTTTGCAGATAAGATGCATCGCTTTTTCACGACAGAGATCCAACCGAATACCGCCGTGGTCCGCGGCGACGACGTCAAGCACATCGCAAAGGTCCTGCGCCTTCGCGCGGGCGACGTCGTGCAGCTTTGTGACGGGAACGGCAGGGAATGCGAAGCGGCGATCAGAAGCGTTTCGCCGGACGCCGTCACGTTCGATACCGAACCGTGGCGCGAAGCGATAACCGAGCCGCACGTTAAGATCACGCTGTTCCAATGCCTGCCGAAGGCGGGAAAGATGGAAACGATCATCCAGAAATGCGTTGAGCTCGGCGCGCGCGGGTTTGTGCCCGTGCAGTCCGAACGCTGCGTCGTCGTGCTGAAGCCACCGTACGAAGGGCGCATCGAGCGCTGGCAGCGGGTCAGCGAGGAAGCAGCAAAGCAAAGCCGCCGCGGTGTGATCCCGCAAGTGGAGCTGCCCGTGTCGCTGGACAAGCTCGATTTTACCGGCTTCGACACGGTTCTCGCCGCGTATGAAAACGAACGCACTGTCTCGCTGAAAGCGGCGCTGCGGGAACACTGCGGCAGCCGCGTCGCGATCGTGATCGGACCCGAGGGCGGGTTTTCGGACGCCGAGGTCGAAACGCTGAAGAACAAAGGCGCGGTCGCCGTTTCGCTCGGCACGCGCATCCTGCGCACCGAAACCGCCGGCATGGCGATGACGGCGCAGATCCTGTACGAGGTGGAGCTGTGAGAGTCGCATTCTATACGCTCGGCTGCAAGGTCAACCATTATGAAACGCAGGCGATGGAGGAACTGTTCCGGTCCGCCGGACACACCGTCGTTTCGTTCGAGGAGGAAGCCGACGCCTACATCGTCAATACCTGCTCGGTTACGCAGGTCAGCGACAAAAAATCGCGGCAGATCCTTTCGCAGGCGCACCGCAGAAATCCCGATGCGCTGATCGCGGCGGTCGGCTGTTACGCCGAAGTCGCGAAAGATACGGTTTCCGCGCTTCCCGGCGTTTCGCTTGTGCTCGGAACCGAGGGAAGAAAGGACATCGTGCGGCTTGTGGAACAGACGGCTGCCGGATGCGACGCACCCGCATATCCCGCGCCGTTTGAACGCCGCGTGTTCGAGGAACTTTCGGCGCAGAAGGACAGCCGCACCCGCGCAACGCTCAAGGTGCAGGACGGCTGCGTGAGCTTCTGCAGCTACTGCATCATTCCGCTCGCCCGCGGCGCGCTGCGCTCGCGCTCGCTCGAAAGCACGAAGCATGAACTTCTGACCCTTGCGGAGAACGGCTATCGGGAGGTCGTGCTGACCGGGATCCAGCTTTCGGCGTACGGTGTTGATTTACCGGACAAGCCGGAGCTTTCCGATCTCATCACGCTTGCCGACGGCGTTCCCGGACTGGAGCGTCTTCGACTCGGCTCACTGGAACCGCGCGTTATCACGGATCGGTTTTTATCGGTCGCACAAAACAGCCGCACGCTCTGTCGGCAGTTCCATCTGTCGCTGCAAAGCGGTTCCGATACGGTGCTTTCCCGTATGAACCGCCGCTATACGACGGCGGAATACCGCGACGCGGTCGAGCGAATCCGCGCATGCATGCCGGACGCGGCAATCACCACGGATATCATCGCGGGCTTCGTCGGAGAGACGGAGGAGGAGCACAAAGAAACCATGCGCTTTGTCGAGGAGATCGGCTTTGCGCGCATCCACGTCTTCCCGTATTCGCGCCGCAAAGGGACGAAAGCGGACGCGATGGAGGGACATTTGCCGCGGGTTTTGAAGGAAACGCGCACGCGCGAGCTTATTGCGCTCGGCGAACGGCTGGAAGCGGATTTCATCGACCGGCAGCTCGGAAAAACCGTCGACGTCATCATGGAGGACGACGGAACGGGCTATACCGGAAACTACATCCGCGTGCGGTGCGAAGGCACATGCGGTGAAACGGTTCGGGTAAAATTAGCCGCGCGGGAGGGAACGACCGCGATCGGTATCAAAGAATAGGAGGACTTTACTATGTGTTTGTTCTGTAAGATCGCAGCGGGGGAGATCCCCTCGAAGAAAGCGTACGAGGACGAGAGCGTCTACGCGTTTTATGACATCGCGCCGCAGGCGCCGGTGCATATCCTTGTGATCCCGAAAATGCACATCGAAAGCGCGCAGGCATTGACGCGCGGGGACGACGCGCTTCTGGGACATATGTTCGAGGTTGCACGGATAATCACAGAGGAAAACGGGCTCGACAAGACCGGCTACCGGCTGATCACGAACGTCGGCGCGGACGCGGGACAGAGCGTGCCGCATCTGCATCTGCATTTGATCGGCGGAAAAACGCTGAAATGGGACAACTGACGGGTTGCAAATCCGACAGGATTCGCGTATAATGAGGCAGATTCAAACGCTTGGGGAGAGCATATGACAGCAACACTGGACGAGGCAAAACGCATTCATTTCATCGGGATCGGCGGCTGCAGCATGAGCGGCATCGCGCGCATCCTGAAAGCGCAGGGGCATGAGATCACGGGAAGCGACCGCGGACCTACACAGTTTACGGACCGGCTCGAAGAGGAAGGCATTACCGTATATTACGGACACAGCGGCGAACAGGTCGGAAACGCCGATCTCATCGTGTATTCCGCAGCGATCAAGCCGGAGAATCCCGAGCGCGTCTACGGACGCGAGCACGGCATTCCGGAGCTGGAGCGCAGCGTGGCGTTGGGGCAGCTTTCCGCACGCTTCCATGAGGTCGTCGCCGTCGCGGGCTGCCACGGCAAGACCACGATCACATCCATGCTGGCGTTCGTCAACGAGGAAGCGAATCTCGACGCGACGGTGCACGTCGGCGGGTTCATGGAGCTTTTGGGCGGCGGTGTGCGGCTCGGTAAGAGCGATCTGTTCATCACCGAAGCGTGCGAATACGTCGAAAGCTTCCTGACCTTAAAGCCCACGATCGCCATCGTCAACAACATCGACGACGATCATCTGGACTATTACGGCGACATCGACCATATTGTTGCGGCGTTCCGCAAGTTCCTCGCGCTCGTGCCGGAGGACGGAAAGATCCTTGCGTGCACGGACGACGTTTACGTCCGCGAACTGCTGCCGAAACTCGGCGACAACGTGATTACGTACGGCCTTATGAAGGGCGATATCCACGCGGACAAGATCGCGTTCGATGCGCTCGGGTTCCCGTCGTTCGAACTGTACGATCACGGTGAGCGGATCGGTCGCGTACAGCTCTGCGTACCCGGACGGCACAATGTGATCAACGCGCTTGCGGTCTACGCCGCGTCGAAGCTCTGCGGCGTCACGTTCGGACAGTACGCAAGCGCTATGGAGCGCTTCCGCAATACGAGCCGCCGCTTTGAACTGCTCGGCGAAAAGAACGGCGTCAAGGTCTTCCACGATTACGGACACCATCCGAACGAGATCAGGGAAACGCTTGCGGCTGCAACGCACGTCCCGCACAACCGGATCTTCTGCGTGTTCCAGTGCAACAGCTATACCCGCGCAAGGACGCTGTTCTGCGAGCACGTGACATGCTTCAAGGATGCGGACGAGGTGCTCGTGCCGGACATCTATCCGGGCCGCGAAGTCGACACCGGTATCGTCCATGCGCGCGACATGGTGGAAGGCATCAACCGTGAAACGCACAACGCACAGTATCTCGGCACGTTCGAGAACATCGCCGCGTATCTCGACGAACACACCGTTCCGGGCGATATCGTGATCACGGTGGGAAGCGGCGACGTCTACCGTCAATCGCAAAAACTGCTCTGAGCTTCCGGGCGGTCATTCGACCGCTCTTTTCTTTTGCGAATATATGAAAATAAGGGCTTGACATTTTGAACCGGAAGGACTAAAATAACAAAGCACGTTAAAAAGTGCATGCGCTTGTAGCTCAGTGGATAGAGTGCCCGGCTACGAACCGGTAGGTCGCAGGTTCGAATCCTGCCAGGCGCGCCACGTCGCCGCGAACGTCGAATTGTTCGCGGCGACTTTTTATGCTTCGCATTCAAAATCGCCGCTCACCCTCTCCGTTGCGGATCCTTTCCGAAAAAGGTCACGCTCGGCTTTTCTGCTCGGTTGTAAACGCCCTCGCGACGAAAAGCTGTCGCTACCAATCTTTTTCGGTTGAAACCGATTTCTTTGGCATTTTTATGGAAGATTCGAACCGAGGTTCGTATACGCGGCGCAAGCCGCGTGCCCGGCATTTTTTCCTTGTCTTCCGATCAGAAGAAATGCAGTATCCTGCCAGGCGCGCCACTCGATTTCTTTTTCCTCCGAGGAGAAAAACAGAGAAGGATTCCGCTTTCACGGTGACGTTTGCAGATTGACAGAATATACCGAAAACATACCCAAATAAACACATCTCATTGACATTGACAGTTTTGCGATAATAAGATGATTGTGACAACAATATTAAAAGGAGAAGGCGATTGTGGAACAAAAGATACATGAACTCTTGATTACTTCCTTTGAGCCGTTCGGCGGGGAGACGGAAAACGCATCCATGCTGGCGGTGAACGCGTTGCCGGATACCGTCGGCCCTTGGCATTTGCACAAAGCGGTGCTGCCGGTGGAGTTTGGCACCGCCGGTGACCGAGCCGTTGCATTGGCGGAGGAAATCGGTGCGGAAGTCGTCATCTGCGTAGGACAGGCAGGAGGGCGCGGCGCTGTCACGCCGGAACTGGTCGCACTGAATCTGCAGCAGGCGCCGATCCCCGATAATGCCGGTCGGTCTCCGCAGTACGAGCCGGTGGTTTCGGGCGCGCAGGATGCATACTTTTCGACGCTGCCGGTGATCAGGATGGCGGACGCTATGAGAGAGAACGGTGTTCCGGGCGTTCTGTCGCTCAGCGCAGGGCTCTATGTCTGCAATGATTTGTATTATCATGTACTGCATCATTTTCACGGTACCGGCGTCCGTGCGGCGTTTATCCACGTTCCGGCGGCTTCGGGAACGATCTCTATGGATCCTGAAACGGCTGCCCGCGCGCTGACCTTGGCGATCGAGCAAATTCCGGCGGAATCATAAAAACGCAGAAAGGGGACCATCGGCGGCATGGAAAAGAAAACCACACGCGGGGCTTTGATCGGGGCGGCGTTTCTGATGGCGACCTCTGCCATCGGTCCCGGTTTTCTGACCCAGACAGCCGTGTTTACGAACTCGCTGGGATCGAGCTTCGGCTTCGTGATCCTGGTCTCGCTGTTCATGTCCGCGATCGCGCAGCTGAATATCTGGCGTGTGCTTTGCTGCTCCGGCTTGCGTGGGCAGGACGTTGCAAACCGGCTTGTTAAGGGCCTCGGCTTTGCACTTTCGGGGCTTGTCGCGCTCGGCGGGCTTGCGTTCAATATCGGCAACGTCGGCGGCGGTGCGCTGGGATTTAATGCGCTGTTCGGATTGAACGACACGGTCGGCTGCCTGATCACCGGGCTTTTGGCTGTCGTGATCTTTCTGTTCAAACGCGCGAAATCCGTGGCGGATCAGGTTGTCAAGGTTCTCGGCACGCTGATGATCCTTGTGATTCTCGCTCTGGCCTTTCTGACAAAGCCGCCGGTATTGGACGCGGCAAAGAATACCGTTCTTCCATCGGCGCCGATAGGCGAGCTGTTTCCGCCGATCCTGACGCTTTTGGGCGGAACGGTGGGCGGGTATATCACGTTTGCCGGCGCGCATCGTCTGATCGACGCCGGACTTATCGGGAAGGAGAACCGAAAGCTTGTCAGCCGCAGCGCGGTTACGGGGATCGTGATCGCCGCGATCTTCCGGGGGTTGCTGTTTCTGGCGATCCTCGGCGTTGTGACGCGGTTCCCCGGCATCAACCTTTCGGATCCTTCGAAGAACAGCGCCGTCGAAGGCGTTGCCGCTTACAGCGGCATCAGCAATCCCGCGGCGTATGCGTTCCGCGTCGGAGCGGGCGAGTTGGCGTACCGCTTTGCCGGACTGGTCATTCTTGCTGCTTCGATCACCTCGGTTATC
>JAFZIH010000035.1 GCA_017554455.1 Clostridia bacterium
GCGGACCGCATGGATATCCCCGAGGACGAGGTCGAGCCGATGGACGATTCCATCCTTGCCCGCGTCGCGCAGCCCGTCTCCGTCGTGTTTAAGCCGCTCGGCTTCGGCGATTGGAAACCCACCGCGGCGACCGTCACCGGTCTTGTAGCCAAGGAGGAGGTCGTCGCGAACTTCGGCATCATGTACGCCTACGACGATCAGGAGGGCGAGGAAGAACTCGAGGAGAACGGCGATCAGATCTGGGATCGTGTCGCCGAGGACTTCAACACGTTCTCGAACGGGCACGGAAGATTAGCCGCGTTCGCCTTCATGATCTTCAACCTCCTGTGCGCGCCGTGCTTCGCCGCGATCGGCGCGATCAAACGCGAGATGAACAGCCGCAAGTGGACATGGTTCGCCATTGCGTATCAATGCGTATTCGCGTGGATTGCCGCGTTCATCGTCTGGCAGATCGGACGCGTGTTCGCCGGCGGCATGAGCATCGTCGGACTGATCCTTGCGCTTCTGCTGCTGGGCTTCGTCTGTTGGATGCTGTTCCGTCCCTATAAGGAATCGCAGAAGCTGACCGTGAAATAACAATACCCCCTCTGTATGGCAGCGCTGCCGGGAACCGATCCTTTTCCTTGCAGCGCCGCCCTCCTCGAAAGGAAGTGACAGTATGCTTGCATGGCTCTCCGCAAATTGGGCGAACATTCTTATGATCGCGCTGCTCGTGCTGATCGTCGGATTGATCGTCTTTCGCATGGTCCGAAGCAGAAAGTCGGGAAAGCGTCACTGCGGCTGCAACTGCGCCGCGTGCGGCGCGTGCTGCGCATGCAAAAAGCCCGCGGCGAAAAAGGAACCGTAAGCTTTGGAAATGAAAAATCGGAGGAAGCGAAACGCTTTCTCCGATTTGTCGTATCCGGAATGGTTATTCGGCAAATGTCGCCTCGACGGTGAGCGCTTTGCCGTCGTCCGACCATGCGTGAATTTTGCCCTTGTGCGCCTCGACGACCGCCTTTGCGATCGCGAGCCCGAGCCCGAACCCGCCGGTCTCGGAATTGCGGCTTGCGTCCGCGCGATAGAACCGATCAAAGAGCCGGTCCGCGCTGCCCTTTTCGACGTTCTGCGCGGTGTTGCTTACGGCAAGACGGATCTGTCTGCCGCTCTTTTTCAGCGAAAGTGCGATGCTGCCGCCCTCCGGGGAATACTTCATGGCGTTGTCCAAAAGGATCGAAACGAGCTTTCGGATCGCGTTCTCGTCGCCGTGCAGCGTGAGCGTCGGCTGAACGTCGACGAAAAGGGCTTTGTTCTGCGTCCGCGCGATCGCGGAGAACGGCTGTGCGGCGTCCTGCACCACGTCAGACAGCGGAAAGTCCATCATCTGCGGCTTCGCGCCTTCCTCCTCCATGCGGGAGAGGTAGATGAGCTCGTTCGTGAGCGTGCCGAGCCGGTCCGTCTGCGTGCGGATGTCCGAGAGCCATTCGCTGTCGGGGAGATCTTCCGCGATCACGTCGGCGTCCGCGCGGATGATCGTGATCGGCGTTTTCAGTTCATGTCCGGCGTCGGTAATGAAGCGTTTCTGCTTTTCATAGCTCTGTGCGATCGGCCGCACGATGCGCGAGGACAGCAGCGCGAGCAGCACGAAGACCATGACAAAACCGGCAAGCGCGATCCCGATGCTCGTCCATAGAAAGCTCCGGAAGGTGGAAAGCTCTACCTCGCGGTTTAAGAAGATCCAGCGCGTACCGGTATTCTCCGGCACGCCGAGATAGCGGTAATCGCCCGAAAAGCCCGTTTCGCGGCCCTTCTTTGCCGCGGTCTCAGCCATTTCGACGGCGGTCTGCTCGTCCACGGTCACGATGCTTTTGAGGTTGGTTTCGGTGACTTCGCCGGATTCCGACAGCACGACGATGAAGTACCGCGACTGATACCGGCGCTCACCGTCAAATACCCGGCGCTGTCCTCGTCCCTTGTCGTCAAAGCGATCCTTTTGATCCGGCTCGTTCATCCACAGGGGGAAGGAACCGTCGAACTCCGAAAGCATGACGAGCATGTCGTCGGCTTCCGTGACAAGCGTGCGGTAGTTCAGAATATTGATCAGCGTGATCAGCGTACCGAGCACGAGCAGAAGCGACAGCATCGCCGCCGCGATGAATTTCCAGCGCAGTTTCCGGATCATTCGGACACCTCCAGATAATAACCGACGCCGCGCTGCGCCTTGATCTTCACGTTCGCGCCGACCGCCTCGAGCTTTTTGCGCAGGTAGGACACGTAGACCCATACGACGTTCAGCTCCGCTTCGCTGTCATAGCCCCAGATGCGGTCCATGAACGCGTCGGTGGAGATCAGCCGCTTCGGATTCCGCATCAGCATTTCGAGCATCTGAAACTCCTTTCCGGCAAGTTTATAGTGCCCGGAAGGTCCCGTAAGATCGTAGCTTGCGCAGTCGAGCGTGATGTTCCCGGCCGTAAGCTTCGAATCGGTCTGCACGGCGGTCTGCCGCGTCATCACGCGGATGCGGGCGAGAAGCTCCTTGGTATCGAACGGCTTTGTGAGGTAGTCGTTCGCGCCGGAATCGAGCCCCATGACCTTGTCGTCGATCTCGGCGCGCGCGGTCAGCATCAGAACCGGCGTCTTGTTGCCGGCTTCCCGCATCCTGCGAAGCACCGCGAACCCGTCGAGCTTCGGCATCATCACGTCGAGGATCACGCCGTCGTAATTCCCCGTTTCGAGGTAGTCCAGCGCTTCCTGACCGTCATAGACCGTGTCGACGGAATAGTTGTTCTTTTTGAGGATCGCGGTCACCGCGCGTGACAGGGATCTTTCATCTTCGGCAAATAAGAGACGCATATCGTTCCTCCGGGCGTTTTTTTCATTATGGCAATCATACCATATACGAACCTAAAAATCACGAAAAACTTTCTTCATTTAGGGTTCGTTTAGGGTTGACGCAGTACTATGATGGCAAGAAAGATCACAGAGGTGATGCGTATGAAACTCCCAAAGCAATGGTTTGCGATCCTGTTCGGACTGCTTTTATTCCTGTTTACCGGGTATCTGCTCCTTGACACGTTTCTGATCCCGCGTGCGTACACGGTCGTTTCGATCGAGGCGACGGCGGAACCGACGGAGGAGCCCATCGAAACGTCCGACCTGATCACGATTGTAGCGCAAGCCGCCGAGCCGGAAGAACCGGAGGTCACGGAAGCGCCCGCACAGGAAACGGTCGTGACCGAGACAAGCTATTCGGACGGGAACATTTCGGTCGAACTCAAAACGTACCGGTATCTGGATACAGACGTCTACGTCGCGGAAGTCAAGCTGATGGACGCGGCATACCTCAAAACCGCGTTTGCCGAGAATACCTACGGCAGAAACATCACGCAGAAGACCTCGGCGATGGCGGATCAGGTCGGCGCGATCCTTGCGATCAACGGCGATTACTACGGCGCGCAGCGCTCCGGCTACGTGATCCGAAACGGCGTGCTGTACCGCGATAGGTCGAGCGGCAGCGAGGATCTTGTAATCTATCGGGACGGCAGCTTCGGGATCGTCAACGAATCCGAGATCACCGCGCAGGCGCTTGTGGATGCGGGCGCGTGGAACGTGCTGTCCTTCGGACCGGCGCTCGTGACCGACGGAACGGTCGCTGTGGACGAGAACGACGAGGTCGGTCGGGCGATGGCAAGCAACCCGCGCACGGCGATCGGCGTCATCGACGACCTGCATTACGTGTTCGTCGTTTCGGACGGCCGCACGAGCGAGAACGACGGACTGACCCTGTACGAGCTTGCAAGCTTTTTGCAGTCGCTCGGCTGCACGACCGCGTATAACCTCGACGGCGGCGGGTCCTCGTCGATGGTATTTCTGGGCGAAGTGATCAATAACCCCGTCAATGGCAGAAGATCGAGCGAAAGGAGCGTGAGCGACATTGTCTACATCGGGTACTGAAAGGAAGCTTTCGGCACAAAAGAAGCTGATCCTCATCGACCTTATCGCTGCGCTGTTCTGCGCGCTGTTCGGTGCGGTGTACGAGGCGTTCGGTCACGGCGTCTATTCCTACGGCATGCTTTATGCTTTTGCGTTTCCGCTTGCGATGGGCGTGCTGCCGCTGTATCTCATCGACGTCCTGCATGCGCCGTATCCGGGCAAAGCGCTGCGCGAGCTTTGGCATGCGGGGATCGCGACGCTCACCGTCGGGAGCATCGTGACGGGCGTACTTGAAATCTACGGCACGACCAATCCGTTGACGATCGTATATTGGATCCTCGGCGCGGCGTTCATTGCCGCAGGCGCGGTCGGATACGCGGTCTTCTGCTTCGGAAGAAAACAAGCGGCATAATACAAGTCATAA
>JAFZIH010000036.1 GCA_017554455.1 Clostridia bacterium
GTCGCCGCCGCGATCAGCGCCGCGTCGTGGATCTTCACGCCGTGGAACACCTCGTAGCGCTCTTCAAGCCCGCGGAGGATCGAGATCGTGTCCTCGACGCTCGGCTCCTCGACCGTGACCGGCTGGAACCGGCGCTCGAGCGCCGCGTCCTTTTCGATGTACTTTCTGTACTCGTCGATCGTCGTTGCGCCGATGCAGTGCAGCTCGCCGCGCGCGAGCATCGGCTTCAGCAAATTGCCCGCGTCCATCGCGCCTTCGGTCTTGCCCGCGCCGACGATGGTGTGCAGCTCATCGATGAACAGGATGATCCTCCCGTCGCTCTTTTTGATCTCCTCGAGCACCGCCTTCAAGCGCTCCTCAAACTCGCCGCGGTACTTCGCGCCCGCGACCAAAGCGCCCATGTCAAGGGAGAAGAGACTGCGGTCCTTCAGATTGTCCGGCACGTCGCCGCGCACGATTCTGAGAGCAAGCCCTTCGACGATCGCCGTCTTGCCGACGCCCGGTTCGCCGATCAGGCACGGATTGTTCTTCGTTTTGCGGGAGAGGATGCGGATGACGCTGCGGATCTCATTGTCGCGGCCGATGACCGGATCGAGCTTGTGCGCTTTCGCGAGCTCCACAAGGTCCTGTCCGTACTTTTTCAGCACGTCATAGGTGCCCTCGGGATTGTCCGTGTTGACCGAACGGTTCCCGCGCACCGCCTTCAGCGCCGCAAGATACGCGTCCTTTGTGATATTGAAGTTGCGGAACAGCTTTTTGATCGTCTCGTCCGGCTTTTCCAAAAGCCCCAGCATCAGGTGCTCGACCGAGACGTACGCGTCGCCCATGCGCTTTGCCTGCGCGTCTGCTTCCGTGATTGCGCGGGAGATCGTCGGCGCGGCGTAGCTCGATTGCCCGTCGCCGGAATACGTCGGCAGCCCCGCGATCGCGCGGTCGACCGCCGTACGCAAAGCGGGTACGTCCACCTGCATCGAGGAGAACAGCTGTGCGTTGAGATCTTCCTGTTCGTCGATCAGCGTTTTCAGCAGATGGACTTGCTCCACCTGCGTGTTGCGGTTCGCTTCCGCGAGTTGCTGTGCGCCGTTGATCGCTTCAATGGATTTTTGTGTGAATCGGTTCGCATTCATATGCGTCGCCTCCTTCGTCAGAACTGTAAACTCTGAACTCTTGACTGATCTTTTAGCACTCTCGTTCTCCGAGTGCTAAACCTATCATAGCACAGTTTATGCAAAATGCAATACGGTTGGCAAGGAGTTTGCTTTCCTGTCACAATTCTTTCAAAATGGTGTGCAAATCTGCGCGGAGTATGCTATACTGTTCTATATCACGGGGAGGACGGGTGAATGGAAATCGATCCGATGATCGCGTACTGCGGCGTGAACTGCGCCGTGTGTCCGGATTATACGCAGGGCAAATGCCCCGACTGCCGCGAGACCCTTTGGGGCGACGATCCCTGCATGCCGGTCCGCTGCTGCAGGGAGAAGGGCATCGACGCCTGCGGGCAATGCGGCGCGTTCCCGTGCGCGGACATGGCGGAATTCTACCAAGAATCCGAGGAACACAAGGAAGCATATCGGCGCATGCTTTTGCTGCGCAAAGAATAAAGGAGGACAATATGGGCGTATTTTCCAAGTATCATCGTTTTCACGAGGCGGGCGAGCAGGCCAACGTCAACAACGTAGAGAAATTCGGCGAACCGGCAAAGTCGCTGTTCACCTCGTCCAAGGTCTTTTCGCTGCATCACCGCATCGAGGTAGTGAACGATCGCGAGGAGGTCGTGTACCGCGCCGAGAGCAAGGCGATCTCCCTGCACGACCGCACGGAGATCTTCGACGCCGCGGGCAATCCCGTTGCAAAGATGTGGAAAAAGGTGCTTACCCTGCACGAGCGTCACTTCATCGAGATGGCGGACGGTACGAATTTTCAACTTTCGAACGAGCTCTGGCATCTCATCAAGGACGTCACGAACATCGAAGAGCTCGGCTGGCAGCTCCGCGGCAACATCATGGCGCTGAACTTCGAGCTGTATGACGCCGACGGCAGCATCATCGCGGTGATCGGACAGAAGATGTTCTCGCTCCACGACAAATACTGCATTGACATCTACAAGCCGGAGCACGAACAGAAAGTCATCGCGATCCTCATCACGCTGCAGCATATGATCCGCGACCGCGGGAACGCCGCGGCGGCTTCGTCCTCGTCTTCTTCGGGTTCGGGCAACTGATCTATGCGGGAACCGATCCGTTCAAAGGAGGACATGGAACGGCTGATCCAGGCGTTAGGATTTCTGCCGTTCTTTGAAAACGGGATCCCGGGCTTTTCGCTCGAGGAATACACCCCGCAGGCACTTTGGTATAACGGCTCCGTAGACGGCCGGGACGACTGGCCGGTGTGGGACTGGAAGGGTCCGGTCGCAAGCACGGGGCGGTGCATGTACGGCAAGTTCTTTCAAAAAAAGGCGGGGTTTGTGAGCCGGGATTGGCTGCCCGACTTTTTGAACGTACGCCGGAACGGCATGACCTTCGACGAATGGTACGAGGAAGGGCTGATCTTTTATAAGGACAAAGCGCTTTTGGACGCAGTGCGCATGTACGGCGCGATGCTGACGCCGCATCTCAAGATGCAGTGCAATTACCGAAAGGGCGGCAATACGGGCTTTGAAACGGTTGTGACGCGGCTCATGATGCAGACCTGGCTCTGTATCTCGGATTTCGTCTATCGGCTCGACAAGTTCGGCAGGGAATACGGCTGGGGCGTCGCGCTCTATACCACGCCGGAGGCGCAGTTCGGCGAGGACGCGCTCTTTTGCCCGCGCACGCCGGACGAGTCGCGCGAGCGCATCCTCGATCATCTTCGTTCGCTGCTTCCGGACGCTGACGAAAAGCAGCTATGGAAGATGCTCGGATAACTTTTTTGCGAGGTACGTATGACAGAACGTGAAACAACTTTATTGCAAGCGCTTTGCGAGGCGAACGCGCCGAGCGGATTTGAGGACGAAACGGTGCGGGTCGCACGCGCGGCGATCGGGGACGTGTGCGACGTCGGGGAGGACCATCTTCGAAATCTCTATCTCCGGCGCCGCAAAAATACCGGTGATAAACCCGTTCTGATGCTCGACGCGCACAGCGACGAGGTCGGCTTTATGGTCCATTCGATCCGTCCGACGGGTACGCTGCGGGTCGTGCAGCTCGGCGGGTGGAACCGCGCGACGCTGCCGGGCGCTGCCGTTCTGGTTCGCAATCGCGAGGGAAAATGGATCCCCGGCGTGATCGCGGCAAAGCCGCCGCATTTTATGAGCGCGGCGGAAAAGGAACGGCAGGGCACGCCCGAGATCCGCGATCTTGCCGTCGATATCGGCGCAAAGAGCGCGGCGGAAGCGGCAGAGGTCTTCGGCGTACGCATCGGCGAGCCGGTCGTGCCGAAAACGCCGTTCGAATATGACGCGGAACACGGATTGTTCTTCGGCAAGGCGTTCGACTGCCGCATCGGTTGCGCGGCTCTTCTGGAGGTCATGCGGCGCATTGCGGACGAGGACCTGAACGTCGACGTGATCGGCGCGCTGTCCGTGCAGGAGGAGGTCGGCGAACGCGGCTGCAAGGTGACGACGAACCGCATCCGTCCCGACGCGGCGCTCGTGTTCGAGGGCTGTCCCGCGGACGACACCTTCGGCGAGCCGTACGCCATGCAGACAAAGCTAAAAGAGGGACCGATGATCCGGTTCATGGACGTTTCGGTCATCTCAAACCCGCGGTTCGTGCGCTTCGCGCTCGATCTTGCGGAAAAGAACGGTATTCCCGCGCAGGCGGCGGTCCGCGAGGGCGGCGGCAACGACGCGGCGATCATCCAGTCACAGCTTCTCGGCGCGCCGGCGATCGTGCTCGGCATACCGGTGCGTTACATCCACACGCCCGCCTGCATTGCGGCGGAACAGGATTACGAAGCGACGGTGGAACTCGCGCTTTCGCTGATCCATGCGCTGAACGAATCGGTCATCCAATCATTTTAATCATAGGAGGCAGTTATGAACGGAGATTTTACCCTGTATACCCCCACGAAGGTCGTGTTCGGACATGACGTCGAGTCCCGCGCGGGCGAGATGGTCAAGCGTTTCGGCGGCAAGAAGGTGCTGATCCACTACGGCGGCAAGAGCGCGGTCAAATCGGGTCTGCTGAAGCGCATCGAGAAATCGCTGACCGCGGAGGAGATCGATTTCGTCTCGCTCGGCGGCGTGGTGCCGAACCCGCGGCTTGAAAAGGTCTATGAGGGCGTGAAGATGTGCAAAACGTACGGCGTCGACTTCATCCTCGCCGTCGGCGGCGGCAGCGTCATCGACTCGGCAAAGGCGATCGCATACGCGCTCGCGGAGCCGGAACGCGACGTCAAGGAACTGTATGAACATACGCGCGCGCCCAAGGCATGCTTCCCGCTCGGCGTGGTGCTGACGCTCGCGGCGTCCGGCAGCGAGATGAGCGACAGCAGCGTCATCTCCTACGAGGGTAAGAAGCGCGGCGTGAACAGCGACCTGTGCCGTCCGAAGTTCGCGCTGATGGATCCCGCTCTCACGAAAACCCTGCCCGCGTACCAGACCGCGGCGGGCTGCTCGGACATTCTGATGCACACGATGGAGCGCTATTTCGTCAACGGACACCGCATGGAGATCACCGACGCGATCGCGGAAGGGCTTCTCAGAACCGTCATGCGCTACGCAAAGGTCCTGCGCGACGATCCCGAAAACTACGAGGCGCGCGCGGAGGTCATGTGGGCGGGTTCGCTGTCGCATAACGGGCTCACCGGCTGCGGCAACGACGCGGGCGACTGGGCGTGCCACCGGCTCGAGCACGAGCTCGGCGCGCTGTACGACGTGACGCACGGCGCGGGGCTCACAGCCATGTGGGGAAGCTGGGCGCGCTACGTGATGAAAAACTGCATACATCGGTTCGTGCGGTTTGCCATGTACGTCATGGACGTCAAGCCCTGCCCGACCGACGAGGAGACGGCCTTGAAGGGCGTCGAGGCGATGGAGGACTTCTTCCGCAGTATCGGCATGCCGACAAATCTTTCGGAGCTCGGCGTATCGCCCTCCGAGGACGATATCAAACTCCTTGCCAAAAACTGCGCGATCGCGGTCGGCGGCAAGGTCGGCAGCGCGATGGCGCTCCGCGAATCCGACATGGAAGCGATCTATAAGATGGCGGCAAAATAATCTCGAATACCCGAAGGAAGCACTTCTTTACGGAGCGCTTCCTTTTTTGCAGAGAAAATTTTGTAAAAATACTTGACAAGTATATCGAGGTGCGATATAGTATGTACATCGAAGTTCGATATATCGAGCTGAGATAGTCAAGGAGGGCCTATGAACGATAAGATCAAGAGGATTTACGTTCCGATGACCGAATCCGGCTTCTACATCCTGTTCTGCCTGCAGACGCCGCAGCACGGATACGGGATCAGTCAGCAGGTGAGACGGCTGACCGGCGGCGCCGTCGTCATCGGCGCGGGCACGATGTACGGAACGCTTTCCAAGATGGAAAAGGACGGTCTGATCCGCTTCTACAGCGAGGAGGACAAGCGACGTCTGTATCAGCTCACCGAACTCGGCAGAGAGGTATTGGAAACCGAAATCAAAAGGATCGAACGGCTTTACAAAAACAGCAGGGGGGAGAATATCGATGGGTAAACTCAAAATTCGTTTTTTCACGATCGCCGATTACGAGGATGAGGAGCTGTGGCTCCGCAAGCAGCATCAGAACGGCCTGAAGCTCGTCAAGATGACGCCGCCGTGTTTCTATAAATTTGAAGAATGCGAACCGGAGGACGTCATCTATCGGCTGGACTATAAAAACGGCGCGCAGACCGAGGAATACCTGCAGATGCTTAAGGATTTCGGCTGGGAATACTTTACGCACTGCGTCGGCTGGCTGTACTTCAGAAAACCTGCAAGCGCGGCGAAGACGGAGGGGGAAGAGGAACTGTTTTCTGACAACGCTTCCCGCGTGGACATGGCGGAGAAGGTCGCGCGAACCAGACTGATCCCGCTCATGGTGATCTTCCTGTGCTGCGTGATCCCGAATCTGATCAATGCGGCAAACGGCGTCATGGGCAGACTCAGCACGTTCTTCGGCGTCTTTTTCGGCGCCATGTTCGGGATCTATCTGTTCATGATTATCTACAGCGGGATCAAGCTGAACCGGATCCGGGAAAAGTATAAGGATTGACGCAAAAAGACCTCCCCGCGGGGAGGTCTTTTGCTGCTTGGATCAATCGCGTTTTGCAATGACTTTGAGCGCTTCCGCGGTCGCGTCAACGAGCGTTGCAGCCGCCATCGTGGGATCGCGGAGGATCGCCGCGCGCTGCGCGTTTTTGAGCATCCAGATTTCGTGGATCACGAGCGTGTCGAACGCGATCGAGAGCGTCCCGAGCCCGAAACGGCGGAGGAACGATTCTCTGACCGCGTCCGCGGCTGTCGCCGCAAGGTCGTTTGTGTGTGCCGGAAGCTCGTGCGGACGGATGCCGCTTTGGAACAGTTCTCCCACGGCGGTCCCGAGCGCGGAGACGATCTCCGCGTCCAGCTGCGGCTTCAATTCCTCGCGCCGATACTGCTCCGCGACGTTGCCGATCGCACGGTACAGCGCGGCGGGGTCCTCGACGCGGTAGGAATACACGCCCGCAAGCGACACGGAAAGATCGAAGTCCGCGTCCATATTGTCGTCGCGCACGCGGATGAAGACCGGCGCGGGCGTTTCGAACCGGTTTCCGTGACATTCCTTGGTGTTGATATAATAGACCCGGTCGCGGAACGGCTGCACGTCGCCGCCGCCGAAGCCAACGCGCTCCCATACGGCATGAAAGAACCCCGCAGGTCCCGCGGGACGGTCCGGATCGATGAATTCATGCTCGCCGGGATCGGTTATCACATTCACGACCTTCCCGTGCGAGACCACAACAAGCGCCTGCCCGTCCGCGACGGAGAGCAGCGAACCGCTTGTGATGACCTCGTCGTCTATACGGTCGTTCGCGCTGCGGTCCGAAACGCGCTTGTGTCCGCGCGCCATCAGCACGTCGACCGGGAGCGCGTCCATAAAGAACGCTTCCTTCCACTGCTCTTTCGCAACGCTGTCAAATGTACTTGTGATCGCCCGAATGATGCCCATGCGAAGCTCCCTTCGTTTTTCTGCTTTCAGTATAGCGCAGCCATCTGCATTTTTCCAGTCCCGCAAAAGAAAAACCTCCCGAAACCGGGAGGTTTGATACGGTTTGTTTATGCGCCGTAGGTGCAGAGCGCGCCGAAATCGAAATCGAGCATGTCGATGATCTCGGCGGTGCCGTCGAGCGCTTCATAGACGTAGATCAGCTTGTACTGCGGCCGCGCTTCCGGGAGTCGTTCGGTAAACCGTACGAGCAGGCAGCGGTTGGTTCCCGCGACGACCTGTTCGGCGAGGTTCGCGATCGGTTCATAGACCGCAAGGTAACCGTAGCTGTTCAGCGCTTTTCCAAACGTGTCCCTGATCTTGTCGGTGATCTCGTATGATTCCGCATAGAACCAACCGCCGGCGAGCGTTTCATCCACTGCTGCCGCGGTGCCGTCGTCACCCGGAACGACCGGCATGTCCGCAAAGTTCATGATCTGGGCATTGCCGGAAAGGTCCTCATAGATGTAGACCAACACGTATTTCGGCTGCGCGTCGGGATAGACGACCTTTGCCTGCGCGAGAAAGCAGTAATTGATTCCCGCCACGACCTGCGTGCCGAGGCACGCGACCGGAACGTAGTTTACGCCGACCATCCCGTCGAGCGCTTTTTCGAAGATCGCGCGCAGTTCGTCGGTCATCTCACAGTTCTCCGCGATCGCCCAGCCGCCGGCGATCGTTCCGGTCTCGGGCAATTCTGTTTCATCCACAGGCGCGGGCGAGGGTTCCGGTTTCTTTGCGCATGCGGCAGCGGACACGAGCATCAGCATGCAAAGTAAGATTGCAATCAGTTTTTTCATTTTTATCAATTCCTTTCGTTTTTGTCGTACATCATCTATACCGCATTATACACGAAAAGGTTGCACGCTGCAAGAATCCTATATTTTTTGAAAAAGGCATGGACACGCGCGCGGTTCGGCTTTATAATCAAATCAGGAGGACGGTATGGAACGACCCGATCACGATCTTGCGTTTATGCTGCAATACGAAAACGTCGCGTGGTATGAGGACGGCGCGGTGCGTATCCTCGACCGGCGCTGCTATCCGCGCACGGTGTCGTTCGTAACGTGCACACGCTACGGCGAGGTGGCAAAGGCGATCACGGATATGGTCACGCAGAGCGCAGGTCCCTATCCCGCGGCGGCGATGGGCATGGCGCTCGCGGCGTATGAATGCCGCGACAAGCGCGAAGCCGAACAGCGCGCATTTCTGAAAACGGCGGCGGACTGCATCTCGAACGCCCGTCCAACGACTGCAAAGCGCATGGCGCGCGTATGCGAAACGATGCTCGAAGCGGCGGAGGCGGCATGGAAAGCGGGCGAGCCGGTCGACGCGGCGATCAAACGCCGCGCGGTCGAGGCAAACGACAGCCGATATAATAAAATTGCAAGGATCGCGACGCATTTGGTGGACAAGTTCCCGGACGACGGCACGATCCTGACCCAATGCTTTGCGGAGACGATCGTCGGCATGATGCTGCGCGAAGCAAAAGCGCGGGGCAAGCGGCTTCGCATCTTCTGTCCCGAAACACGCCCGTATTTTCAGGGCGCGCGGCTCACGGCAACGGTTTGTTACGAGATGGGCTTCGACGTGACCGTCATCACGGACAACATGCCGGCGTTCGTCATGCAGCGCGAGCATGTGGACGTGTTCACCTCGGCGGCGGATGCGATCACGATGGACGGGCACGTGATCAACAAGGTCGGCACGTTCCAGATCGCGATCGCGGCGAAACACCTCGGCGTGCCGTATTACGTCACCGGCGTGCCGGATACGGTGCACCCGTCCGTGAATGACGTGAAGATCGAGTTCCGCGATCCGGCGTTTGTGCTCGAGGCGATGGGCGTGAAGACCGCGCGTGACGGGGTGAAGGGTTATTATCCGGCGTTCGACGTCACGCCGCCGGAGCTCGTCACCGGCGTCGTCACCGACCGGGGCATTTTAAGCCCGTATCGGTTAGCCGACTACGGCACACGGGACGCATACGAGGTTGTTGTGTAGGGGACGGGCATTGCCCGTCCGTTCGGAGTGTCATCCTGAGGAGGGATGGCGACGCGCGGACAACCCTTCCGTCTCGCTTCGCGATCCACCTCCCCTTGCACAGGGGAGGCAATGCGCGACGGCTCCTATGTAACGAAGCGTAAGCGAAGCGGAGCCGACGAAGGATCTTTCGGATGAATTGCGCCTGCGGCGCATGAATTGTGTTATATTTACCCGTAGGGGCGGATCGTATCCGCCCGTCGAAACAGCGGAACGGGAAGATACGATCTTCCCCTACACGGTCGTGAATTGCCCTTGCGGGCATGAATTGACGGCAGAGCCGTCGTGAAAGAGAGGAATCTATGATAACGGTCAATGTATACGAACAGTATTTTGCGGCGGACTGCATTGCAAACAGCATCCACCGCCACGCGGCGCTGGTCATGCTGATCGCCACGAGTGAAAACGGTACGGTGCGCTATGAGGCGGCGGTGACGTTCTTCCCGCACATCGACGAAAGCGACTTTGCGGTCTCCTACGACGCGTATTATTCCGACGTGCTGTACGAGGCGCCGGGCAGGCGGTCCAGAAAGCGCGAGGCGATGCTTTTGGAGACCTTCCGCGAGGATATCGATGCACTCGCGAAACAGGCGGGCGGCACGGTCTACTGGGATCGGCCGCTGAAGGAAGCGCGCCGGGGTTAAAGCGCTCCCATGCAGGGGCTTCTCCCCCTTTCAGGGTGGAGAAGCTGTCACCGTCAGGTGACTGATGAGGGGGTTGACTGACGCCATGAACAGTACCTTCGGTTCAGGGGAGGAAGCATGAACATCACAGTCTATCTCGGCGCAACACCGGGCAACGATCCGGCGCTGGAAAAAGCGGTCCGCGCGCTCGGCACATGGATCGGCGAAAACGGACACGATCTCGTGTACGGCGGGTCCTGCTGCGGGCTGATGGGCATGCTCGCGGAAAGCGTGCTGAACGCAGGCGGCAGGGTCTACGGCGTCGAGCCGCAGTTTTTCGTCGACGCGGGCTACGTCTACGACGATATCACAACGCTGTATGTCACACAGGACATGTCCGAGCGCAAGGCAAAGATGATCGAGCTCGGCGACGCGTTCATCGCGTTCCCGGGCGGCACGGGCACGCTCGAGGAGATCGCGGAGATCATGAGCAAGGTCGCGCTGCATCATCTTTCCGCGCCGTGCATCCTCTACGATCTGAACGGCTATTATACGGGATTGAAGCTGCTCCTTGATCAGATGCTTTCCTCGGAGCTTTCCACGCCGGAAAAGCTAAAAGGCATCACCTTTGCGCGCTCGCTCGACGACATCGCCGCGGCGCTGTCCTGATAAAACACAAATTCGGTTGACAGGGACCCGTCCCTTTGTTACTGTTCCGGGAGGGAATGAAAATGCGGGATTTTCTGTGCAGAGCGGCAAAAATGCCTGTATCATTAGCTGTTATTTTCGTTTGGATCGTTCTGTGGATATTGGTTGTCTGCAAAACAGGTGTGCTCCCTGCGCTTGCGGGCAAGGGCATTGCACAAATCGGCAGGCAGTATTACCGTTTCGCTACAGGATGGCTGTTGCACAAGCATATCATACATTTGCTTGCCAATGCCAGCGCACTGTTCTGGATCGGCTTTGTGTATGAAAACCACACGGGAAGCGTCAGGTTCCTGTTGGTAGGACTTATTTGCGCGGTTCTGTGCGCGATCGTTCTTTCGTTCATATACAGGGACGCAGCCGAATGCATCGGCGGCTCTTCTTTCACCTATGCGCTGCTCGGTTTCGGATTGACCATGCAGTTCCTCGTTCCGGGTTCTCCGAAATTGGCGTTGGGCACGTGGAGCGGAAACTGGCTGCTCATTTATGCGATCGCAAGCAATTTCCCGTTTCGTATTTCCATACTGCCGTTTGTGGATGTTGCCACGATCGTTACGCATGTGATCGCTTTTGCATTCGGCGCTTTAGCCGCATTTGGCTGCCGGCTCCTCGGAATGAGATAAAGCAGGACAGGTTGTCAAGAAAGTGACAAGGGGACGGTTCTCTTGTCAACATTTGACCGGGCGTGTCAAGGGGACGGTTCTCCTGACAACCCCTGTGCAATTTAGCAACAGAAAACGGAGAGGGCGTGTGCTCTCTCCGTATTTGTTTTCCGGCTCAGAAGCCGAGCGTGTCGTTGACGAGGATCACGTGGATGCGGTCCTTGTGGCGGGAAAACCGCGTGATGAGGAATTGGCAGCAGATCGTATCCGGCGATTTGCAATTCATACAGGAGCCGGTCTTCGAGCACGGGGTAGAAAGCCCGAAGCGCTGCGCGTTGATCGGCGCGGCGACGTTTCGCGCGCGCTTCATGGCGCCGTCGATATCGGAGCAGACCTTGTTCATGCCGACGATGAACAGCACATGGCTCGGACCCTGCGCAATGCACGAGACGCGGTTCGAGTTGCCGTCGATGTTGACGAGCACGCCGTCCTCGGTCATGGCGTTTGCACTCGACAAAAACCAGTCCGCGGCATACTGCGCAAGCAGGCCTTCGCGCGGGTTTTCGAACGTTCCGCGGTCGATAAAGGTATAATCGCCGCTTTTGATCGCGTCGACAAGCCCGATCTCGTGCGCGCTCATCGCGCCGCCCATCGTGACTGAGCAGCCCTCGGGGATCAGCGAAAGCGCGATACGCTTTGCCTCCTCGCGGTCCTTGGCGTAATAGCCGGTCATGTTGCGCGACTGCAAACCATTGACGACCTTCTGCGCAAGCAGTTCATAGCGTTTTTCGATATTCGGATCCATAATTGCCTCCCGTGCTTTGATGATCCATTATACGCCGAAACCGACCGGAAAAGCAATGGACAATTCCCGCCGTTTCTGTCGCCCGAACAAAAACAGGATCCGTATTCCGGATCCTGTCTTTCCGATCAGAACTTGCCGCCGTGTCCGCCGTGCGTACCGCCCGAGGACGAGGTGTGCGTCGAGCTTCCGCCGTGGAAACCGCCTCCGCCGCCTCCGCCGCGCGGACCGTCGGACGATTCGACCCGGACCACATGGACCGTGCGCGTCGTATTTTTGCCGAGCAGGACGTTGCTGTTCTGCGTCATCGCGAACGAATCGGGCTGCATATAGCCCTCGGCGTTCGTCTGCTTGCTCACGCTGGTGAGCTGCCGCTTCAGTCCGTTCGCCGGGGCGGTGCCGAACAGCAGCCCCGCAACGGTTGAGATCGCAAGCGTGATCCAGTTCACCGGCCGCCAGTTCAGAATGCTTTCGCTGCGCTCCGCAAAGGCGTCGACCGCGCCGCCGACGTTGCCGGGCAGATACGTATCGACCTCCTTGATGAGCTTTTTGATCTTCCTGTCGGTGAATTTCTCCTTCGCGACGTCTCCGCGGACGGCAACGCCGCTGCCGCTTGCAGTCGTGCCGATCACGACTGCGTTTCCTTCATAGACGGCGCCGCTCGACAGGTAATCCGCCGCAAGCGCCTGCGGATCGTTCGCGTCGGCGTCATAGAGGAAGTACAGCGCGACGCCGTGTTGCTCGAAGAGCTGCTTCAGGCGGATATTTCCGTTGCTTAGGGCGTCCTCCGAAAGCGCGCCGTTTGTGAGGACGTGGCCGTAATCGCTGACGATCGCGATGCACTTGTCCATATAGGCGGTGAGAGCGCCTTTCGTGTCGCCCACCGAAAGATACGGATTGACGGCGTTTCCGACGTTGTTCAGCACTTCGTCGGTAAACTTCGCGTTGGCGACCGCGCCTGCCGTCCGGATGCTGAGTCCGTTCGCGCCGCGCACCAGCACGATCGAATTGACCTCAAAGGTGCGGCGTTCGATAAAATCGGCGCAGAATGCATCCGCATTGGTAATAGCAAGGTTTTCGAGGAAATAGATCCCCACGTCGTACTGGTTTGCCACGGATTCCGCACGGTCATTGCAGCTTAAAAGCTGCGCGTCCGACCAGCCGTCAACGTAGACGCGGCGATAGTCGTACGGCACGCCCGCGCGCGCGGTCTTGAGCAGGTATTCACAGGCGTCCGCAAACGCGTCAAAGCCGCCGGCGTAGTCGTCGCGCTGCAGATACGGCAGGAACTGATCTTTGAGATACATCTGGATGCCGTAGTCCGTAAACGCCGTGATCCCGTAACCGCTGGTGGAGATCCAGTAATCGCGGGCCTCCATCGAGAGGAGCAGCAGGATCCCGTCGCCGTCGACCGTCGTGCCCTGCGCGTTCGGCGTCGCGCCGTAGCCGTAGCCGTTGTAGTCGAAGTAGTCGTCCGCATATTCCTCGGCGGTTTTGCTGCCGAGCGTGGGCACAGTTACGATCACCACGTCGCACTTGTACGCGCTGCCGATCTCCTTGAGCCGCTTCGACAGCGTCTCCGCCTGACTGTCGGATACAAGGCGTTCCTTGTCGACCAGCGTCGGCTTGCCGCCGTCGGTTCTTGCGATATAGGCGGGGACCGCCCAGGTGTCGGCTTCGCCGGACGCGGACGTCGTGCTTTCGCCGTTGAAGTACGCTTCGATCGCGCTGTCCGCTTCGTTCAGGTAGGTCAGAAGCTTGCGCTCCGGATCGCCCTTGACCGCATTGTACGCGTCATAGATCCCATCGCATACGTCGTCGGAAAACACAGCTTCCGCGATCGGACCGACCGGCAGGAAATCACGGTATTCCGCACCGATGCCGAGCACCAGCGCGTTTTCTTCAACGACGTGCTCTTTTGCGAATTCCTTGAGATAGCTCGACACATCCTCCACGTCGCGCAGGAAGAAATAGTAGATCCCGACGCCGCGGTCATTCGCGATCTCAACGGCGCGCGCGTTGACCGTTTCAAGCTCGTCAGTCGTGAAAATATCTTCGTCGGCGTACACGTATTGCACGTCCTCCGCATGTGCGGTCAGCACGGGAACGATCAGCAGAAACGCAATCAGCAGAACAGAGAAGATTCGTTTCATAAGCATCCGCCTCCGCATCCCAAGAAATGTCCCAGAAGGACGAGCCCCGCAAGGACCCCGGCGAAGATCCCGCCGTAGA
>JAFZIH010000037.1 GCA_017554455.1 Clostridia bacterium
CCGGAATTCAAGACGCATGCGCTTGCGCTGGAAGGCAAGATCGGTCTGATCTTCTTCATGGATCTTTCGGGTCTCACCGACGACGAGAAGGCAGAAAGCTATATGACGTTTGATATCACCGGAAACGGTACGGTTTCCCCCGATCCGGTCCCGTTTGACGCGAACAACAAGAACCAGGACGGCTCGTACTACGGCTTCACCTGCTACGTGACGTCCATCCAGATGGCGGACAAGATCACCGCGACGTTCTATTGCGGCGACAGGCAGCCGATCGAACAGCAATACTCGATCAAGCAGTATGTCAATTCGTTCGACAGCATATCGGACCAGTTCGACCAAACGACGGTCGCGCTCGTCCATGCGCTTGCGGACTACGGTCACTACGTGCAGGCGTTCCTTGCGGATCAGAAGGGCTGGGATCTCAGCGACGAGGGCGATTATGCGGAGATGGACAAGTTCTACGCATTGGACTATAACTACGACCATATCCTCAACAAAGTCGACGAATACAAGATGTATAAGGATCTCCAGGACGAAAACATCGCAAAGGTGACGTACTCGGTGATTTTCGACAGCGACACGGCGATCCGGGTGTACTTCAAGCCGGCGGCGGGCTTCAACGACGACGTTTCCGCACAGTGGGACGATGAAGATGAAGTCTCTCTCGAGCGCGGATCGGACGGCCGATACACGGTCGAGATCGCGAACATCCCCGCGCACCTGCTCGGCGACACGCATAGCATCAAAGTTTACACCGGCGAGAACGCCTTTGGCGGCAGCGTTCGTACCGCATATACGCAAGTGGAAGTCTCCGCGATGTCGTACGTCCGCAGCATGCTGAGTTCCGCGGCGTATGCGGACAACACAGCCGCAAAGAACGGCGTCGCGTCGCTGTACGCCTACTGGCAGGCGGCGCAGGCCTACAAGAACGCGCATCCGGCAAACTGAACCCAAACGAACATGTAGGGGAAGATCTTATCTTCCCGTTCCGCTGTCATGGCGGGCGGATGATATCCGCCCCTACGGGTAGATTCCAATTGCAGGGGAGATGGCGACACGCGGGAAACGCGCGACGGCTCCTATGTAATGAAGCGAAGCGAAATGGTTAAGTCGACCCCGACATCCCGCAAAGGCGAAGCCGAACGGCTTCGCCTTTTTGATATGCTTCCCGTCCTTGCTATCTAAGAGGAAGTATGCTATACTGAATTATCATACAAATTGAACGCAAAGGAGAACGCGCATGGCAACCTTCATTTCCGAACCGTCCCGCACCTTCAACGAGTATCTGCTGATCCCGGGCTATTCCTCCTCGGAATGTGTGCCCGCAAACGTTTCTTTGAAAACGCCGCTTGTGAAATTCCGCCGCGGCGAAGAGCCCGCGCTGTCGCTGAACATCCCCCTCGTCTCCGCCGTCATGCAGGCGGTCTCCGACGACCGGATGGCGGTCGCGCTCGCGCGCGAAGGCGGCGTGAGCTTTATCTACGGCTCGCAGTCCGTCGAGGACGAGGCGGCGATGGTCCGCCGCGCCAAAGCGTACAAGGCGGGATTCGTCCGCAGCGATTCGAACCTCAAACCCGACATGACGCTAAAAGACGTGATCGAACTCAAGGAGCGCACGGGACATTCCACGATGGCGGTCACCGAAGACGGCACGCCGGAGGGGAAGCTTGTGGGCATCGTGACAAGCCGCGACTATCGCGTCTCCCGCATGACGCCGGACACGCGCGTGGACTCCTTTATGACGCCTCTCGAAAAGCTTATCACCGCGCCGGAGGGCACGAGCTTACGCGAGGCAAACGACATCATCTGGGACCACAAGCTGAACGCGCTGCCGATCGTAAACGACGCGGGACAGCTTTGCTACATCGTCTTCCGCAAGGACTACGATTCGCATAAGGAGAACCGGGACGAACTCCTGGACGATCACAAGCGCTACGTCGTCGGCGCAGGCGTCAACACGCGCGATTACGAGACCCGCATCCCGGCCATGGTCGAGGCGGGCGCGGACGTGATCTGCATCGACTCGTCCGAGGGCTTTTCCGAATGGCAGGCAAGAACGCTCAGGTGGGTGCGCTCTCGCTACGGCGACACGGTGAAGATCGGCGCGGGCAACGTGGTCGACGCGGACGGCTTCCGCTTCCTTGCGGAGTCCGGCGCGGACTTTGTCAAGGTCGGCATCGGCGGCGGTTCCATCTGCATCACGCGCGAAACGAAGGGCATCGGCAGAGGTCAGGCGACGGCGCTGATCGACGTGTGCAAGGCGCGCGACAAATATTACGAGGAGACGGGCGTGTACGTGCCGGTCTGCTCCGACGGCGGCATCGTCTATGACCACCACGTCACGCTGGCGCTCGCGATGGGCGCGGACTTCATCATGCTCGGCCGGTACTTCGCGCGGTTCGACGAAAGCCCGTCGCGCAAGGTCAACCTCAACGGCACGTACTACAAGGAATACTGGGGCGAGGGCTCCGCGCGTGCGCGCAACTGGCAGCGGTACGACCTCGGCGGCGACAAGAAGCTGTCGTTCGAGGAGGGCGTCGATTCCTACGTCCCGTACGCGGGTTCGCTTCGCGACAACGTGGCGCTGACGCTTTCAAAGGTCAAGTCCACCATGTGCAACTGTGGCGCGCTGACGATCCCGGAGTTTCAGAAGAAGGCGAAGCTCACGCTCGTTTCCGCGACCAGCATCGTCGAGGGCGGCGCGCACGACGTCATCCGCAAGAATACGACGGAACCTTTTAGGTCATAAACCGATATCAAAAAAGCCCCGTTTCCGGGGCTTATTTTTTATCGCTCGAACCATTTTAAGAGCTTGCGTTTTTGCTCGCCGGCTTTGCCGGAATACGGATGCTCGCGCAGCGGCAGGTTCAGATGTGTCCTGCCGGTCAGCACCGTCTGCGGATGCGTGAATTCGCGGAAGCCCCACTCGCCGTGGTACGCGCCCATGCCGGAATGGCCCGTGCCGTTGAACGGAACGCCCTTCACCATCATGTGGATGCAGACCTCGTTGATGCAGCCGCCGCCGAACTGGAGCGAGGACATCACGCGCTTTGCCCACTTTTTGTCCGCCGTGAAGACGTACATCGAAAGCGGATGCTCGCGATCGGCAATCACATTGAGGATCGTTTCGACCTCGCTGTCACGGAACGGCACGACCGGCAGCAGCGGGCAAAACAGCTCGTGCCGGACGATCTCCTCGTCGATCCCGACCGGGTAAAGCACCGTCGGTGAGAACTTGACGGCTTCGCGGTTCCCCGTGCCGCCGAACACGACACGGTCGCGGTACTGTTCCGTCAGTTTTTCGCACTTTTCGTAGACCTTTTCGGTGATCAGCTTCGGATACTCCGGGTTCTCCTCCGCTTTCTCGCCGATCTGCCGGATAAACTCGGCTTTCAGCGCCGCAAGAAACGGCTCCGCAACCTCCTCGGCGACCGCGATCTGATTAATGTTGATGCAGATCTGCCCCGCGTTGCAGAGCTTGAAAAACGCGATCTTGCGCGCGGCGTCCTGTAAATCCGCGTCCTTTCGCACGACGCACCAGTTCCCCGTCTCCCCACCGAGCTCAAGCGCAACGGAGGTGAGGTTTTTCGCCGCTTCCGAAAGGACGTGCTTTGCGACCGCGGGCGAGCCGGTATAGAAGATCTTGTCGAAACGCTCCGCAAGGCACATGTCGGCGACGTCGTGTCCGCCGTCGACCACCGTCACGTATTCCGGCGGGAACGTGTCCGCGATCAGCTTTTTCAATGCTTCGGTGCTTGCCGCGGATTTCGAGCTTGTCTTCAAAACCGCGGTGTTCCCGCCCGAGAGCGCCGCTGCGAGCACGCCGAGCGTTAAAAGAATCGGGAAATTGAACGGCGAGATGACAAGCGACACGCCGTAGGGCATCTTATAGACCGTGGTCAAAGTACTCGGGAAGCACATCAGCCCCGAGAAATGCCGCTCGGGACGCGCCCATTTTTTCAATCCGTGCAGGATCTCGTTGACCTCGACGATGACCGGCCCGACGTCGCAGAGATACGCCTCGATCGGGCTTTTGTTGAGGTCGTCGTACAGCGCCTTTTCAAGCATTTCCCGATGGTCGAGCACCGACTGTTTCAGTTTTTTCAGCATTTCAATGCGAAAGTTCACGTCAAGCGTCTTGCCCGTCCGGAAAAACGCCCGCTGCTGTTCCGCGATCGCGTGGACCGTCTCCTGTGTATGTGCCATCACTTCGCCCCCTGTTCGTCATTGCTTTTGCGTTCCAGAAAACGCTCCAGCATCTTATACTGGCTCTTTAGGTACCAGTTTTTCACCGGCGGCAGCACGTTCATCAAAAACCGGCTCGGCAGATAGATCGGGCAGGGATAGACCTGTTTTTTACCCTTTTCGACGCCCTTGATCGTCGCCTTTGCCACGGCTTGTGCGGTCTGTACCGGGAACGGCTGCTCCACCTTGTGCCCCGCGCCGCCGACCTCGAAGAAATTGGTTTTCGTCGACACCGGATAGACGCAGGTGATCTTCATGTTCTTCGGCGTTTCGAGGCGTATCGCCTGCTGAAAGCCCTTCATCGCAAACTTCGTCGCGGCGTAGAGCGCGTAGCCCGGCAGCGCCATCTCGCCCATCGCGGAGATCGTGAACGCGAGTTTTCCGTCCCGCCCGTTCAGGTGATGGAGGTACTTCGAATAGCTGTACATGCACGAGAACGTGTTCAGCGAGAAGATGCGCTCGATTCGTCCCCAGTCCTCGTAATCGTAGCGCTCGTAGTACGGCGCGCCGGCGTTGCAGATGAGGATGTCGATCTTGCCGAGCGTCTTTTCGGCTTCGGAAAACAGCGCGTCCACGCCCTCCTGCGTGGAAAGATCGCACGGAAAGAGCGTCACGTTTTCGCCGAATCCGGTGAGCTTTTGGATGCTGCGGCTTGCCGCCACGATGCGGTTGCCGTTTTCCGGCGCCGCGAGCATTTCGAGGATGGACTTGCCGATCCCGCTGGA
>JAFZIH010000038.1 GCA_017554455.1 Clostridia bacterium
CCTCCGGCTTCGAAGAAGCGTTTCATCTCTTCGAAATCCTGTTCGTCGATCCTGCTGTAATCCAGCATTTCACGGTTTTTTTTCGTGTTCCCCCGCAAAAAATGAACGATCCGCCTGAGCCAGCACCACGGCAGCAGGATCGGCCACTTTTCCAATATCGGGAACTGTGCCTTCATGCGCTTATACGGGAGAAAAACCGCCGCGATCGCGGATTTTCGTTTTCCGCTGTTAAGGTCCTTCCCCATTGCGGCGATGCGTCCTGTTTTATAGCTCACTTCCGTGCCGTAAATACCATGCTTGAATGCATGCGCAAGCATGATCTCACAGTTTTCATCGATCGGCCCATCCCCCATCGCGACGCGACTCAATGCGACCATGCGCTCATGGAACGCCCACATCCCGAATCCCTCGAGATTTTTTCTGACGTATTCCATGTCTCTTCCCTGCTTTTGCAGCAGCCATGTATCCACGATCCTGCGAAGGCCCAAAGACCCATTCATGAAATCCTTGTGCAGATGAACGAAGTGGAAGATATAGTAGTCCTCCGGAGACATCCTAAAGATATCCCCCTTCACCGGAACGGCTCTGTTCCACATTTCGCATTCCCAGCTTTGGATCTCGTCGCTGTCATCCGTCAGCCGCTTGTGCATTTCCACGTGCACTTCACCTTTTCGGAAGCTGTCATGTTTCCAGGAGGATTCGTTCTCCGGCGTAAATCCCAGCTTTTCCATGATCGGTCTGATCCGTCGATACTCGTAAGGACGAACCAGAACGTCCAGATCCGCCATCTGCCGCATCGTCATGCTCGGATAGAGCTTCCGCATTTCCCAGCCCTTCAGCGCGATACACCGGAATCCTGCCTGCGCCAGCTTTTCCAAAACCTGTTCGCCCTCATGCGCCTGCAAGACCGTCTGTTTCAGCGTGGCATAGTGCTGCTGTTGAAGTGCGTCTGCAAGTTGCTGTAAAAAAGCGCTCTGCTCCTCTTCGGCATACTTTCCGATCGTCGGATAGACTGTCTGCAGGATACCGTTTTTCATGATGATACTCCGGATCTCGGGAATGCAGTCGGCCGTCTTCGGAATGCATAATCCGGAGTCTCCCGCCATTTCTGCCCGCAGCAGTGAAAGCACAAATTGTTGTTCAGTCGTTATCACGAAGTAGTTTACCTCAAATTAATATTGTCTTCGCTGTTCTCTTCTTCAATCAGATTCTTCTTGCCAAATCGTTTTACTATCAAATCTTTGATTAATTGAATCGTATTGATTCTACAAACATACGACAGCACAAAATATAAGCCGACAGCAACGCACCCACTTATTATCAGCGTAAGATATGCATTCAATTGCAAAAGATATCGCATAGCGACAAACGGTATTGCGCAGGATATGAAAGACAATCCTATGATCTTCAGATTCTCTGTCAAGATCGCGCGATAGTTTACTTTCAGGTATTTCCTCAAAAAGTAAAAACGGATACAAATGCAGACGATCGAGGAAGCGGACGTCGCAAGCGCCAACCCCATAATGCCCCAGAACCGGATCAGCAGAAAGTCCAATCCGACGTTGATGGCGATCTCGATGATACTGATATACATGGTGATTTTCGTATCGCCGAACCCGTAGAAAACATTGGTTACGACAGTACCAACCCCGGCAAACAGCATGCCGATGCAATAACCCATAAATACGCCAGCCGTCAATTCGGTCGCCGCAGCATCAAACGCGCCGCGCTGAAATGCAACCGTAACAAGTTCCTTTGAATACAGCGCACAGAAAAAGCTGATCGGGATGATGATATACCCGAGCGCAGTAATTACTTTTGTCAGTAACGTATTCAGCTTATCCGTTTTCTTCTCCGCAATATACTGGATCATCGTCGGATAGACCGCCGTGCTGATTGCCGTCGATATCATTCCGCTGAATACGTTTACCAGTTTATGACCGTAATTCAGACAGGCGACCGATCCGCTGCTCGCACCTGACGCAATGATCTTATCAACAAGACCGTTGATATTTACGATCGCCGCCGTGACGGCAACGGACGGAAGACCCTTGAGCATCGGAACAACGTTCTCGTCCCCGAAATGGAAATCCGGACGGAATTTCCATTTCCAGTTGATAAACGGAAGCTGTACCAACAATCTGAAAATGCTGCCGACGATCATCGCAATGACCGCCGCATAGATTCCGAGGAACCGAAAAAGAATTAATACGAAAATGATCTTAGAAACGTGCGTTCCGATCTCGCGAATCTGACTGCCCAGGAACTTTTCACGGCTTTGCAGAATCGCTCCCACGACAGATGCGACCGCCATCAGCAGATACGTCGGCGCGGAGATCCTGAGGTATTGAACCGTCATGCTCTGTTTTTCGGCGTCGAATCCCGGCGCAATGACCGAAACGAGCGGTTTTGCGCAAACCAGCAAAAACAACACCAGCGCTGCAGAAAGCGTAAAGAACAGCGTAACCGCAACGTTTGCGATACGTTCCGCTTTTGATTCGTTTTTTTCGACCAGCTTTGTTTTATAGATCGGCAGAAAGACCTTCCAGATGCCGAGATCCAGAATTGGATACAGAATACCAAAGATACTTGTCACCATGTACAGCGCATCCGACTGATCCGAGGCGCCGAGATATGCTGCGATCAGTGCTTCCCAAAAATAGGAAAACACCTTTGCTGCAATCGAGCATCCCAGTATGATACCGACATTTTTAACTGTTTTATTGTTCATTTATTATGTTTTTCCTATTAGTAAGCTGTTCTGCAATAACGGTGGCAAATGCAACTATACCCCAGAAAACAATTCTACGCATTGCAAATCCCGCTAATCCATATGCGTACATCGATACCAAGATCGGGAAAAGCTTCCAATCGGTTTTCAATACTGAGATAAACAAATCGATTGAATACACAGTAAAAATAAGACCGCCGACTAACCCTGTTGCAGCTACTATCTCCAAATAAGTATTATGAAACTCGATCGTTCCTCCTATTCCATGAACGCCCGGTCCCAAACCAAACACAGGACTTTTCATAAAAGCTTCTCCAAAGCTGGAGAAAATGACAAAACGTCCCATGCCGTTCTTATCGTCAGCTACCCAGTCTATAAACTTTTGATATAACAGCTTGAAGAAAACCAAAACCGCCAATAGAATGATTACCGTAATAATTGTCAGCGCTGCAAATCTGTGTCTCGGAAACAAATCTGCTGCAAAGAAATAGGCGGAAACCGCCAGCCCGAGAGCGATCGCCAAAATGCCGGAAGACGATGCGGTCTCTATCATCATATAAATTGAAAGAATCATGAAAACAGTGCTTCTAAAGACCTTTTTTCGTTTAAGAATGCTGCGCAGAAATACAAAAACCAGCCCACACAGCAAAACGGCAATCTGATGCGGGTTTGTAGCACCCCCCGAATACCGAACGCCGTGATACCATAACGGGGCGCCTAAGAATCTGTTGGAGACAAAACGGCTATAAAGGATAAGGAACAGATTCCAAGCCATCGCAATCTCTGCGAACACATAGAACAGCTTCTCATTATACTGCAAGGATTTGCTCTTTATTCCTTCGTAAAGTGAAACTGCAACTACACCCAAGTATACCCAAGTCAGCAAGTCGACAGCCCTTAATTCGTTAGGCGCTACATAATAACCAACCAACGACCCCGCAGCCAACGCCAATAAAAAGCAAACGAAAAAGAAAAAAAGGGAACTTTTCAAAGAACGTGCCTTAAACAGATACCTGATTCCCCAAAGCAAGCATAAGACTTCCGCCGGACCAACTTTCCAAATACGAAAACTGGTCATCGGCGCAAGCGTAAGCCCTATAATGAGAATCCAGTCCCATTTTTCGATATGGGCTGATTCCCATGTTTTTGAGCCGGCTACGATCCTCATTCAAACTTCCTTAGTTCAAAATCTTTTCCAAACCAGTAATCCGCCTCATCCGGCGTATACTGCACGTATCCACTCCAGGGATAAAAGGTCAATTCTCCGAAATACACTTTGCCGTCAACGTTGTACAGATCGACGCGTACGTACGGGAAATCCTCAGACAGCTTTTCCGCGATCTGAAGCATTTCATCCAAATTCTCCGGTCGCTCGATCTCTCGGTCGATTGCTTGACAGTCGCTTGTGACGTGCAGATCGTTCCAGTCACGGTCGTAAAAATTCCGTTTGTGCCCGATGTAGCGATCCATGTCCACGACGATATACTTTGCGTGTCCGTTATAACAAAAAAACTTATAGTCATTGACCCCGGCTTTCGGGTTCTCCCGATTCACCAAAAGCTCTTCCACCACGATCCCGGGCTGTAATCCGTAATAAGCCCACTCGCGCCCCAGCGTATTGGTTTTGACCGGATTCGGCTGAAACGACAGTTTTTCCTTCAGCTCTGTCATAGACAGCTTGCTTTTATCATGACAGACGACAACGTTAAGTCCGCCCCCCCCGTGCGTGGTTTTTATGACAAACTGATTCGGCAGATCGTCCCATTTCACGTCATAGAGCGTATCGTATCGTGCAATCAGCGGAACAAGCGTGTCTTCAAGCCCCTTGTTTTTCACGTATTCCCGTACAAGGTATTTATCTACGCACTGATGCATCACAGGATTGCGGTAATGCATCTTATACCATTGCAGTTTTTCCGTAAACCGCATCGGATTCTTTAAGTTTAATTTTCTGCCATGCTTGATTCGATACTGGATCGGCAGCATGATCGAATCAGGTACGAAACGCAAAACGCTTAAAACTATCGCGCGGCTTTTTTTCGTTTTGAATATTTTTTTATAATCTATCATAATGTAATCTTCCCAATCTCCTCTAAATAAATCTGCACGACCAACTGCCGGTCAAACTCGCGTTCGATCTTCGCGCGTCCGTTCAGGCCCATGTCGCGCTTCTGTTCCCAGCTCATGGACAGGAACTTCTCAAGAGCGTCGACCAATGCGTCTTCATCCTTGATCGGAATAACAAATCCGGTCTTTCCGTCCTCCACCGTCTCGCGGCAGCCGGAACGGTCGGTCGTGATGATCGGTCTGCAGTGCGCGGCCGCCTCGAGCAGAACGTTGCTCATGCCCTCCGGATAGTAGGAAGGATGCACGATACAATGCGCCTGTTCAAAGAACGGGATCATGTCCTTCTGCTCGCCGTGATACAAGATATAGCCGTCCTTTTCGGCTTCTTTCAATAGATCGTTGTATTTTGCGTCGTCGCAAAGCCCGCAGATGTGGAACACCGCGTTTGAATGCTTCTCATGGATGCGTCTCGCTGCGCCGAGATAAAGATCGATCCCCTTTGCCTGCATGATGCGTGCAATGAACAGAAAATGGATCTTTCCGTCGTCGGCAGGATACGGCATCGCGTGATGCCGCTTGAGACTCACGCCGGAGCCGGGAAGCAATCTCGTTCTCGTTCCCTTTCGAAGCATATGATGCGTCTCGAAAAACTGCCGGTTTTCCTCATTCTGGAACAGAACGCAATCCGCACCGGCAACGCCCCATTTATAGAGCTTTGAGGTGATCTTCTGCATGATCCCCGGATACTCCAGCGCTGTGCCGAGACCCGTGATATTCGGAATATACCGGGACTTTGTCATTCGGCACGCCATGCCGCCGTATGCGTTCGGTTTGATATTATATGTCAGAACCAAATTCGGCTTTTCGGCTTTGATGATCTTTCTGAACTGCAGCAGAAGCCCGACGTCCGAGATCGGATTCGTCCCGTGACGGTTTGTATTGAGATCGATCAGCCTGCAGCCGAGCGCTTTCAGCTCGTCCTGAAGCAAAAGCGGTTTGGAAACGACAACGACCTCGTGCCCGTCGCCGACCAGTCGCTCCAGAACTTCATTCCGCAGATTATACGTATACGTCGTATCGTTTGATAAAACCAGTATCTTCAGTTTTCGCACTTCATGTACCTTTATTTCTCTATCCTTATGATCCGGCCGTATCATGCTACGGTCGTTTTCTCGTCTTCTTCCGCTTCAGTCTCATTTACTGCGGCATTCGATGGTTCCGTATCCATTGCCGTGATCTGTCCCTCCTTGATGCCTTCCGTGCTTTCCGGCAGGAACAGGATCTTGACCGTTGCGATGATGATGCGAAGATCCTGCAAAAATCCGGGATTCGCAATATACATCAAGTCCATCATCAGCTTGTCATACGGCGTGGTGTTGTACTTTCCGTGGACCTGCGCGTATCCGGTCATACCCGCTTTACACTGAAGCCGCAGCCGGAAATCAGGCATTTCTTCTTCATACTGCTGCGCGATGCTCGGCCTTTCGGGCCGCGGTCCGACGATGCTGAGATCCCCCTTTAAAACATTGAACAACTGCGGAAGCTCGTCGATCCTAAGCTTTCGGATCACTCTTCCGACCGGCGTGATGCGATCATCGTTATCGCCTGTACTGAGCCGCGCAACACCGTCCTTTTCCGCGTCGACACGCATAGAGCGGAATTTAATGAGCTTAAATACCTTACCGTCCTTCGTCAGTCGCTCCTGCTTATAGAATACAGGCCCACCGTCCTTCTTGATCAGTATCGCCGTAACCAAAAACACCGGCCACAAAATCAAAAGCGTGATGCTGCTGAGAACGATATCAAAAAACCGTTTCGAAAGCAGGTATTCGGGTTTTGGATTGTACCGATGAACCTGCAGTACCGGCAAATGCATGATGTGCATCCTTCTTGCGCCGAGCATGATCGCATCGCCGATTCGCGGAAGAACAAGCGCTTCGATCCCCTTATCAATGCAGTACTTGATGATCACGTTCCGGTCGTGGCTGTGGATCCCGCTCAGGAATACCTCTTCAATATCATCCAGTACGCTCAGGTCGTTTAGAACGTCGGAAACGGGGATGACTTTGTCCACCTCATATTTTTTGGAAAGACCGTAACTCTCCAGCATTTCTTCTATTCCGAACCTGGTGTCATAGATCACATACGTCTTCTTTGGAGGAAAGCACCAGAAATACCATCTTCTGGAACACAGCGACCATATCAGGCTCATGGCAAATTGCCCCGCAATTGCCAGCAATCCCGGCCACAGCGTCTGAAAGTGTTTGCAGAGGATGCAAATCAGAAAATAAGCGAGGCCGTCCGAAATGCACGCAGACAGCATCTGACTGTATACCATCTCAAACAGGCGATAATAAGATACTAAAAACGCGTTATAGATTCTTCCGAAAACAACGTACAGGATCAAAAAAGCAACAGGAAGAAGCAGATACAGCTTGATACTCTGCGAATAGAGTGCGCCTGCTCTGACTGCATAATAAAAATGCCAACAAAGAAAGAAGGGACATGCGATCAAAAGGATATTGATGAGTTTCAATATCCTCAATCCAATGTCATGCTTCCAGTTTCTTCTCATTTCTTTATCTCCCCTCAAATAGCTTCCGCTCCGCGCTCTCTGTATTGGTCGGAAGCTTGTCCGCATTGTTATTTGCTGGATGATATGTCGATACAAAGCTGGAGAGAAGCACGCGGATATGATCGTCATTTCTGTATGCCGCGTCCATCAATTTGCTCACATTTTTGAAAAGCAGATCATGATCAAACTGCAGTGGCACACCGATGCGGATCAGCTCGTTGTCCGTTTGTTTGAGTCCCTCTGCTTCCATCAGTTTTTCTTCATACAGCTTTTCGCCCGGACGAAGCCCTGTATACTCGATCTTGATATCGACGTCCGGCTTAAGTCCTGCCTGACGGATCAGGTTTCTCGCAAGCGTATCGATTTTGACCGGACTGCCCATATCCAGCACGAAGATCTCGCCTCCGTTCGCGTACGTTCCCGCGAGCATGACCAAGCTCACCGCCTCCGGGATCGTCATGAAATAACGGACGACGTCCGGATGCGTGACTGTGACCGGTCCGCCCTTCGCGATCTGCTTTTTGAACAGCGGGATGACCGAGCCGTTGCTGCCGAGAACGTTTCCGAACCGAACGGCGACAAACTCTGTTTTTATATCGCGGTACACGCTGCCCGTACCGTCCTTGTCGGCGTTTTCGACGCCCTCATGGGTGAACAGCTGTGGAATCTCATCTGCTCGCCCTGCCTTAACCTTCGCGTCGAAGCTCTGTACGACCATCTCGCACAGCCGCTTGCTCGCGCCCATGACGTTGGTGGGATTGACCGCCTTGTCCGTGGAGATGAGTACAAAGCGCTCGCAGCCGTGAACCATGGCGGCGTACGCGGTCTTGTACGTTCCGAGAACGTTGTTCTTGATCGCCTCGCACGGACTGTCCTCCATCAGCGGGACGTGCTTGTGCGCCGCCGCGTGGTAGACGATTTGCGGACGGTAGGTATCGAATACCTTGAACATTCTGCGGCTGTCGCGTATCGAACCGATCAGAACGACAAGGTTAAGAGCCGGGTAAGTATTCTTCAGTTCCTGCTGGATGTCGAATGCGTTATTTTCATACATCTCGAAGATGATCAGCTGCTTCGGCTTGTGCGCCGCGATCTGGCGGCAGAGCTCGCTGCCGATGGAACCGCCGCCGCCCGTGACCAGAACGGTCTTGCCGTTGATAAACGAATATACGCCCGACAGATCCGGGCGGATCGGATCGCGTCCCAAGAGATCCTCTACCGCGACGTCCCGCATTTCGTTGACGGTGACCTGCCCGGAGATCAGCTGATAAAGACCCGGCAGGCGCTTGAGTTCGCATTCCGTTTCGCTGCAGATCGACAGGATATCGCGTCTTTGTTCCGCCGTCGCGCTCGGGATCGCCAAAAATATCTTATCGATGCGGTAGTTTTTCACGCCGGCAAGGATATCCTCTCGCCCGCCGATAATAGGAACGCCCTCCAGGTATCGATTCTGCTTATTCGGATCATCGTCGATGATACAGACGACCTTATCCTGCGTACCCGGATTTGTGACCATATCCCTCAGGATCATTTGACCGGCTTTACCGGCTCCGATCAGCATGACGCGCTTCATATCTGCTTGACTGATGCTTTTCCTCGTCTGCAAGCCGTCAATCAATCTCCCGGAAAAACGGATGCCGATCAGAAGGATCGCCTGGATCATTGCCCCGCCGATATAGTAGGAAACCGGCATACGATGCCAGAAGATCAACGTGATAGCGACGGCGTGTACGGCGGATAACAGCAGGGATACAGCGAGCGTTCGACCGAGTTCTCTGAGCCCGATGTATCTCCACAGTGTCTTATACAGTCGGAACAGCCAAAGAATCAGAACGGAGAACGCGCCGTAGAACAGGATAAAACGGCTGAACGCATCCAGATACTTCTGTTCGATATGTGAGAAAAAGAAATCAAACCGCATCCACAGCGCCAGAAAATAGGCGCTGCAGACTGCAATAAAGTCGAACACCCCCAACAAAACGGAAAACAGGAGCCCTGTATTCCCCTTCTGTTTCTGAATGCCTTCTCTTTTTACCTGCTCGACTCTTTTCCCTTTCATTATTTTAGCCCCTTACCGACGACCTCATCATTACCCGATCTCTGACATGCCATCCTCATCGAAAATCAACGAAAACCTCGTTGATGACGCTGTCTCTCTCATACCAGTACTTTACGTCGCGATTCCAGCTTGTCCTGTACGGATTGTCAAACGCTTCATCCAGAGCGTTCCCGGATCTTCTCAGCTGCTTTTCCAGACTTTCCAACGCATCATAATATCCGGCGCGTTCCTTCCTCTCTTCTTGGGACAGATCGTCTCCCGCGTCATACCGCATCAGCGTCCACTGATCGACGTAATCAAACATCTGCTGCAGATTCCGGTAATCCTGCCAGCATTGCGCGTACGCCGTCTTCTGCGCTTCCGTCCACGTTGACGTATCGGATGAATCATGCACCGCCGTCAGGATGTTTTTCGCATTTGCCAGATGCTGGATCGCCAGGAAACCGCTCTTGTGCAGGAACGTCTCATACGTGAGGGAATTGATCCGCACCGGTTCCGCATCAAATCCGTAAACTTCCTTGATGATATCAAGTCGATTCTGCTGATCGATAAAGCAGTATGCCCAATCGTATTTACAACGGATCTCACCTTGTATGCTGAAGGTTTTGATGTTGTCCGGATCGAAATCCTTTGCAAAATTGGCAAGCGCAGCCGTCTGGGCGAGCGTCGTGTTTGTATAAACGTTGTCGCCCATCGTTTTCAGCAGATCCGGGATCATGGAAAGCTTGCCTTCCTGCTTGAGCTTTTTGAAGATCGCGACAATCATCTTGCGCTGCCGTGCGGTCCGTTTGGAATCGAGACCGCCGGCGGTTTTGCGCATGCGCATATACGCCATGACGCCTTGTCCGTCAAGATGCCGATGCCCCGGGAATATTCGTCTGCCGTCCATCAGATAAAGCTTGATATCCACGTCAAAGTCGATCCCGCCGATCAGATCGACCAGATCGATGAGCGCCTGAAAATCCACGCCGTAATAATACGGAACGGAAATGCCTCCGAGCCATTCCTCCGCTGCACGGCAGCTCAGTGCAAAACCGGCTTTCGGATCGGTCATGCCGCCGCCGACGTTGAAAATGCCGTTGAATTTATAGAATCCTCTGTATCCCGGCGCTGTCGTCATGCAGTCACGCGCAATGGAGATCAGACTGACTTCCTTTGTATCGAAATTGATCGCGACGATCATATTCGCGTCGGTATGCGGCATGGATCCGCTTGTCGAGGAACCGTCCTCATAAGCGTCGATCCCGAACAGCGCGATATTGACGATACCTGTGGGCGTCGTATCGGTCTCAGGTTGTTCGGTCGGCGTCTGCGTCGGCTGAATGGCGGCGGTCGGGATCGGTGTCGTTCCCGGCTCCTGTGTCGGCAGATACGCTTTGATATCGATCGCGGGCGTCGGTTCCGGCGTCTGCACCGTGTTCACGCGAACGGACGGGTCGAAAAACACATCCGGACGTTTCAGAACATGCCAGACGTAAATTCCGCCGCCGATCAGTGCAAGTGCCAGTATGCCGAGAATGATCCAGAGAACGATCCTCTTTTTTCTCGGCTTTTTGGAATTCTTCTCCGATCGCTCGGTTTGATTTGTTGTGTTGATTTCTTCCATGAAGGGGTCTCCTTTGCGTTGGATTCCGCGAATTTTGCGTTGCCTTCGGCATACGGCGCGTTCATTTTGCCCCGTATTCTGCATCCTTCGCTGTGTTCGACCGTTCGTTTGCGGGGCGACTGTGGCCGCGCGGCGCTCGTTTCGGTCTCTTCTCCCCTTTTTTCTGCGTTCCTTACAGGATGTTCGAAAGCATCGCTTCCGTTTCCTGCATGACGGACTTCCACTCTTCCGGATACTTCTGTCTGACGGATTGCCACTCCGTATAGCCGGTCTTCGTGCCGTGGATGTCGCTTCCCGCAGCGACGATCTTCCCTTCCCTCATCCAGTCGCGTAAGTATCCGCTCTGCAAGTGCTTGGTCAGCGCGGAAACATTGATCTGTCCTTTGACGCGATCAAGCGACAAAAGCGTCTCGACCTGCTTGCGGTCGTACCGATCGACGTGTGCAAGAACGATCCTGAGGTCCTGCCGTTCGCTCAACGCCTCCACCGAGTCCATCAGCCGTTCCGACCAATGCGAGAACGGCATCTCGAGAAGCAGGATATTTGTTCCCATCAGACAGAGGTCCTCAATATGCGGCAGGCGGTCGATCCCCTCGAATGCCAAAACCTCTGCGCCGAGAATGATCCTCGGGCTGCCTTCTTCAAGGTTTTTCTTCAGTTCCAGCCAACTGCGGGCGCGGTTTTCCAGGAACGATTCGACGCTGACCTGCTGACCGTAAAAATGCGAAGTCGCACAGATCACGTCCACGCCGCTTTCCTTCGCGAGTCGGATCTGCTCGAGCGAATTCCCGAGATCCTTGCTGCCGTGATCCAGTCCCGGAAGGATGTGCGCGTGGAAATCGATCTCCTTCGATGCGCGTCTTTTCACCGGTCTGTTAATCGCGGCGGATCTGTTTTCCGTGTCGATTTCCGACCTATTGCCATATTGATAACCGTATTTATAGCCGTACTTGTAGCCGTACTTGTAACCGTACCGATAGCCGTACTTATAGCCGTACTTATAGCCGTATTTGCCGCCCTGTTTGAGATTCAGATCGTTGATGATGACGCCGCAGATCCGGCTGCCTGCGCTCTGCAGCACGCTCTCCGCTTCCGCGAGATCACGCTGCTTCGTTTTGGCGGAACGGATGACAAGGACCATACCGTCAACCACACGAGACACGATCTGCGCGTCCGCGACTTCGTTGGTCGGCGGCGTATCAATGATGATGTAATTATACTGCCTGCGGAAACGTTCGATCGCGTTCTGGAACGCGGCGGACGCCAGCATCTCCGACGGATTCGGCGGGATCTTGCCGCATGCAATGATCGACAGCGGCAGGCCTTCCACGCCGTAGACTTCGCAGACGTCCACCTTCGCGATCAGATCGCTCAAACCGTTCTTGGTATGGATATGCCAGAGGCGTGCGATGTTCGGCTTTCGCATATCGCAGTCGATAAGCAGCGTCTTTTTACCGAGCATCGCAAACGAAACGGCGATGTTCGAAGCGGTCAGGCTCTTACCCTCGGAAGGATTCGCGCTCGTGATGCCGAACACCTTGCAACCGCGGTCGTCCATGGACGCGACACTGTACATCAGGTTCGTACGAAGCTGTACGTATGCTTCGCGGATCGCAAATGCGCTGGAATCCGTCAGGATCTTCCTGCGGTTTTCCCGGATCTGTGTGCGTTCTTCCTGCTTACGGTCCTTTTCGGAACGTTTGAATGTGATCTTCTTACTCATTGACGATTTCCTCCCGGAGCGTAACTTCCCACGGCGTCGTTTCTTCAGCGCCGACAACAATCATCGGGACCGTTCCGATCACCGGACAGCGGCTGACTTTCTGCACTTCCTCGGAGGTATAGATCGTCGTATCAAGATATGCCCGCAGCAGGAAACATACCGCCGCAAGGATAAAGCCCGCCGCAAACCCGATCACAATGTTCCGCGTCAGATTCGGGCTGGACGGTCCGGACGGGACCGTGGCGTAGTCCACGATCTCAACGCCGCCCGCCTTGGTGATGCGGATGATCTGATCGGGAACATATTTTGCGAACGTATTGGCAACGTCCGCCGAAAGCTTCGGATCACGGGTCGTGACGCTGATGCGGATCAGCTTCGTTCCGTCCGGAACGGAAACGGACATCATCCCCGATAAAGACGAGGTCCGGATGTTCCAATCTGCATATTCCGGATGCTCTGTATTGAAGCGCTCCGCGACCACGTCAAGAACCGAATTGCTCTTGACGATGACCTGGTAGGTCTTGATCAGGTTGTCCGCTGCGACCAGCTCACTGCTGGTGATCGTACCGGTCTGTCCCTGTTCCGCCGTTGTAAATACGTACATCGACGTCGACGCCGTGTATTTCTTTTTAATTACGAAATGTGTAATCAGGCCGACTGCCACCGCGACGAGCACGCCTGCGAGCAGAATGTAGATCCATTTCGAAAACAAAATCTGAAAGATATCCCCGAGATTGATTTCGACTTCGTTATTGTCCCTTCTCACCTGTTCCAAAGCTTTTGATCCTTTCTGATAAAGTCTGAAAACCGACACATCGCCGCTGCTTGAATGCGTCTTGTGATCCGATTATCGCTGATATTCGTGCGAATCTGTCCGAATTTGCGGTTCACGGCATAGTCCGCACATAATACCGCATAATATCAGACGTTATCATTATACATAAAAGTCTGTCCTGCGTCAATATACGGCAGAACAAATCCGCCTGCCTTGAAAAAATGATCGTTTCTGCTTCGGCCACGCATGCTCATGATCGCCGCTTGTGCGATTCATCATACGTCTTTTGCGTCATTTCGTCAATTGATTTACCATTATTCGACATTTTGTTATATTTTTCGTCAAGAAAACCGGCAGTCCGTATGCTGCCGGTCGGATTGATGCGATTTATATCAAGATCGTTCTTCCGTCTGCTCCGAGGACTGATGCAGCACGTCGAGATCCGCGTTGCCCTCGATATATTCGATCGTGCACCAGATGTTCCGAAAGATCGCGTCGCCGTCACCGAGCGCGATCTGCACCGTCTTGCGGCTCTTGTTGACCTTGAGGACCTTTGCTTCCATGCCGATGAGCGGTCCGCCGACGAACGCGATCTTCGTGCCGACCTTGACGACCTGCGACACGTCGATCATGCCCTCGTAGCGACGGAGCCACTTGACGAACGCCAGATCGTCGCCGTGCAGCGACGGGTTCCCGTCCTCGTAGCGCAGGATCTTCAGCACGCCGGAGCAGCGGCGGATCGTGTCCCAGTCCGGTTCCTTATCCGCGTCGAAAAACACGTATCCCGGCAGCAAGCGCGCCTTCGTTCTCCGAAGCCCTTTCTCATCCTTCCTGTTTCGCACCGCAAGCGGGGAAAACGCGTCGTATCCGCCGCGCGTAAGAAGATCGATGACAAGTCCCTCCTGTCCGCTTTTGCAGAACAGGCAATAGCTTTCCATCCTTTCTCCCCCTCTCCTGACGGCACTTTTTCGGTGCTCCCATTATAGAGACCGCGGCTTGGGTTGTCAAGGACGCCGCCCGTTTTTTCTCTTGCTACGCATTACGATCTGTTATATAATAAATGAAAAACAGAGCAGTACGAACCTGCCTCCGCAGGGAAAGGAAACGCGTATGATCCTTGTCAAAAAGATACAGATCCAAAAACTGCCGACCGAACAGCCGCGCCGGCTGTACGTCTGCCTCCCGAAGGACTACGAAAAGAGCGACCGCCGCTATCCCGTCCTTTACATGTTCGACGGACACAACGTGTTTTACGACCGTCACGCCACCTACGGCAAAAGCTGGGGATTCCGCGAATACCTGAAAAAAGCGAAGCTTCCGCTGATCATCGTCGCGGTCGCATGCAATCCGGAGGGTTTCAAACGGCTTTCCGAATACAGCCCGTGGGACTTTTCCGCGCCGCGTCCGGTAGGCAGCATCGAAGGACTCGGCAAGGTGACGATGGACTGGTTCACGACCGAATTGAAGCCGGAGATCGACAAAGAATACCGCACGCTGCCCGACCGCGAACACACAATGATCGCGGGCAGCTCCATGGGCGGGCTGATGTCGCTCTATGCCGTCGTGGAATACAATCACGTCTTTTCGCGCGCGGCGGCGCTTTCGCCGAGCCTGTGGATCTCCCCTTCAAAGGTGAAAGAGCTGATCCGCTCGCATCCGCTCAAAGCCCCTACGCGGGTCTACGTCTCCATGGGGACCGGCGAGATCGACCCTAAGCGCCGCGCGCCTTCCGGCGTATTTGAAACCGCAAAGGAACTGTCCCGGATGGGCGCGGACGTTTCCGCAAACGTCATCCCCGGCGCGACGCACTGCGAGGCCGCATGGGAAAAGCGCATCCTCGATTTTATGAACTATCTCTGTGACGGGTCGTTTCTGGCATGAATCTATTTGAAAGAGATTACAGGATCGCATATTCCGATACCGATATCCGCCGGCGGCTGCGGCTGTCGCGGCTGTTTACGCTTTTGCAGGAAGCGGCGATGGATCACGCGACGCTGCTCGGCGCAGGCCGTGAGAGCACGCTGGACCGCGGGATCCTTTGGATCGTGACGCTGCAGCAGGCGATCATTCACCGCATGCCCGTCTACGACGAACCCGTGCGGATCGTCACCTGGCCCGGAAAGCCGAGACATCTGCTGCTCCCGCGTTTCTACCGCGTCACGGACGAACAGGGAAATGCGCTGATCGAGGCGAGTTCCCTTTGGGCATTGATGGATGCTGATACGCGCAAGGCGGTCTTTCCCGAGCAATGCGGGATCGCCGTACCCGGCATGCAGACGGGGCTCGAGTCCGCGCTGCCGCGTCCGCCGCAGGCGCCGCAAGCAGACGAGACCTCGACATTCACCGTGCCGTACAGCTACGTCGACCAGAACGGGCATATGAACAACACGCGCTACTTCGATCTCGCGGAGGACCGTATGCCGGACGCGCTGCGTACGCAAAAGCTCGTCCGCGTGTGCACCGAGTATTCGCGAGAAGCGCGGCTCGACGAACCGATCACGCTGAAAAGCGAACGGAGCGGCGACACGTTCCTGATAGCCGGCGAATGTGACGGGCAGAAGCTCTTTAAACTTTCCCTGACCTACGCGCCGGACGAACCCTGAGTACAAGGAGGCATAACCATGCAGCTTCGAAACATGACGCTTTATTCCGTCTTTGTCCGCAACTTCGGCGGCACGTTCGCCGCGGTTGAAAATGACCTTCCCCGCATCCGCGATCTCGGCGTCGACGCGATCTGGCTCCTGCCGATCCATCCGATCGGAACGGTCAAGCGCAAGGGTACGCTCGGCTCGCCGTACGCGATCAGCGATTACCGCGCGATCAATCCCGAATTCGGCACGATGGATGATTTTACGCATCTCTGCGACGCAGCGCACGCGCTGGGGCTGAAAGTGTTGATCGACGTCGTGTACCATCACACATCGCCGGATTCCGTGCTCGTAAAGACGCATCCGGAATACTTTTACAGAAAGCCCGACGGCAGCTTCGGCAATCACGTCGGCGACTGGTCCGACATCATCGATCTCGATTTCGACAATCACGATCTTTGGGACGAACTCATTAACACACTCTGTTTCTGGGCGCAGTACGTCGACGGGTTCCGCTGCGACGTCGCTTCCATGGTGCCGCTCGACTTCTGGAAAAAGGCAAGAGCGCGTGTGGAGACGGTCCGTCCCGGCTGCATCTGGCTTGCGGAATCGGTCGAGCACGGGTTCATCCGCTATAACCGCATGCAGGGACTTGTTGCGCTTTCCGACTCCGAGCTCTATCAGGCGTTCGATATCTGCTACGATTACGACATCTACGAAGACTACGTCGCGTACGCAAAGGGAGAGATCCCGCTTTCCGCGTACGTGAAGGCGCTCGAGCGACAGGAGAGCACCTATCCCGCCGATTACGTGAAGCTGCGCAATACCGAAAACCACGACCGTCCGCGCACGGCGGAGCTGTTCCCGGACCGCACGGTGCGGGAGAACTGGCTCGCATGGAACTTTTTCCAGAAAGGCATCGCGCTGCTCTACTGCGGGCAGGAATGGGGCGTCGAAAGGACCCCGTCTCTGTTCGATCCGGACCCGGTCCCGTGCGAAGGTGAACCGATGCACGAAGCGCTTCTGAAAAAACTCATTGTCATGAAAAAGGATCCGCTGTTCTCGGACGGCGTCTATACGCTCGAAGCGCGGGAAAACGACGTGATCGTTTCGACGTGGTCGCTCGGCGATCACAAGGCAGTCGGCGTGTTCAGCATGCGCGCAGAAGCGGCTTCCGTCGAAGTCCCGCTTGCGGACGGCACATATTCCGAACTGCTGTCCGGCACGGAACAGACAGTCCGAAGCGGTACGGTTCCCTCCTCCGGCAGTCCTCTGATTTTTCTTGTCGGGTAAGCGAAAAAAGCCGGTCAAAGTCATTGCGAACGAACGACGAAACTGTTATACTGATATAGATACAGAATTGCATATTCAAAGGAGGAAGCTATGGAATCAACCGAAAAGAAATCCATCGAAGCGTTTGCCCTGAAAATCCGCATGGCGGCGCTCGAAGCGATCCACTCCATCGGCTCCGGTCACGTCGGCGGCGTTATGAGCGTTTCCGACGCGCTTGCGGTGCTGTACGGACGCGAGATGCGCTATCGTCCCGAGGATCCGAAATGGCCGGATCGCGATTATCTCGTTATGTCGAAGGGGCACGCGGGCCCCGCGGTATACGCGACGCTTGCTCTCTTGGGCTTCTTCCCGTACGAGGAGCTGAAAACACTGAACCGCGGCGGCACGCGGCTTCCGAGCCATTGCGACCGCAACAAGACCCCCGGCGTGGATATGACGACCGGCTCGTTGGGACAGGGCACGTCGCAGGCGGCGGGTCTCGCGCTCGGCAACAAGCTGAAGGGCAGAAACAACCGCGTCTTCCTGATCGTCGGCGACGGTGAGATGCAGGAAGGTCAGTGCTGGGAATCGTTCATGTTCGCAAGCGCGAAAAAGTTAGGAAACCTCGTCGTGCTGATCGACTGGAACAAGCGCCAGCTTGACGGCTACCTCGACGAAGTTCTCCCGATGGGCGATTTCGTCGCGAAGATGGAAGCGTTCGGCTTCGATACCGTCAAGGTCGACGGCGGCGACGTCGATGCGATCGCGGCGGCGTTGGAGCGCACGAGAAACGGCGGTGACAAACCGTATGCGATCGTGCTGGATTCCATCAAGGGGCACGGCGTGACCGAGGTCGAAAACACCGCGATGAACCACAGCATGCCGGTGACCGACGAACGTTTCGAAAACTGGACCGCTGAGCTGAAAGCCAAGCTTGCCGAATTGGAGGGCTGAAACCATGACGAAGATCGTTTATAACGGAGAAATGGACCCGCGTCTCTGCAAGGACGTGATCGGCGCAACGGTCGCGGAACTTGTTGAAACCGATCCCGACGTGATCTTTCTGGACGCAGACCTGATGAGCTGCTCCGGCACGCTGAAATGGTCGAAAACGCACACGGATCGCGCGATCGACTGCGGTATCGCGGAATCGAACATGGCGGGCGTCGCGGCAGGTCTTGCCGCCGCGGGCTTCAAGCCGATCATCCACAGCTTCGGCACGTTCGCGTCCCGCCGCATCTATGACCAGATCTTCCTGTCCGGCGGCTACGCAAAGAACGACATCACGGTCATCGGTACCGACCCCGGCGTCACCGCGGCGATGAACGGCGGCACGCATATGCCGTTTGAAGATACCGCGCTCTACAACGCGCTGCCCGGTTCCACCGTGATCGACGTAACCGACCCGACCTGCCTTGCAAGCGTTCTCCGGCAGTGCGTCAACCGTCCCGGGATCAAGTACATCCGCGTCGGCAGAAAGCAGTACGCAAAGGTCTACGAAGACGGCGCAGAGCTTCCGATCGGAAAAGCCGTCACGCTCCGTGAGGGCACGGACGTCGTGATCTTTGCCGCAGGCATCATGGTGCACGAAGCCATGAAGGCCGCCGCATCCTTAGAAGCGCAGGGCACATCCTGCGCGGTCGTCGACTGCTTCACCGTGAAGCCGATCGACGCGGACGCGGTCGAAGCGTGGGCAAAGAAATGCGGCGCGGTCGTCGTCGCGGAAAACGCGAACCGTCACGGCGGACTGTACGGCATGATCCTCGAGGTGCTCGCAGAGCGCTGCCCCGTTCCCGCCCAATGCGTTGCGGTCGAGGACGAGTTCGGCGAGGTCGGCGCGGTAGGATATCTGCAGGAGCGTTTCGGGCTCACCGCCGCGCACGTCGAAGAACAGGTCAAGGCCGTACTTTTGAGAAAGTAAATCATTAAAGGAGTATATACATGGATTACGCAAAAGAATCGCTCCGTCTGCACGGAGAATGGAAGGGCAAGATCGAAGTCATCGCAACGGTTCCGGTCGCCACGAAAGAGGACCTGAGTTTAGCGTACACCCCCGGTGTGGCGCAGCCGTGCCTCGAGATCCAGAAGGATATCAACAAGAGCTACGAGCTGACCCGCCGCCACAACCTCTGCGCGGTCATCACCGACGGCAGCGCGGTACTGGGTCTCGGCGACATCGGTCCCGAAGCCGGCATGCCGGTCATGGAGGGCAAGTGCGTCCTGTTCAAATCGTTCGGCAACGTCGACGCGTTCCCGCTGTGCATCAAGACGCACGACGTGGACGAGTTCGTTAACGCGGTATATCTTCTCTCCGGGTCTTTCGGCGGCATCAACTTGGAGGACATCTCCGCGCCGCGCTGCTTTGAGATCGAACGCAAGCTGAAGGAAAAGTGCGACATCCCGATCTTCCACGACGATCAGCACGGCACTGCCGTCATCACCCTCGCGGGCCTGACCAACGCATTAAAGGTCGTCGGTAAAAAGAAGGAAGACGTGAAGGTCGTGACGAGCGGCGCAGGCGCGGCGGCGGTCTCGATTGTGAAGCTGCTCCTTTCCGCGGGATTCAAACACATCACCATGTGCGACCGTAAGGGTGCGATCTATAAGGGTCGCGAAGGGCTGAACTGGATCAAGGAAGAGATGGCGGAAGTCACGAACCTCGAGCGCAAAGCGGGCAGCATTGCGGAACAGCTCGTGGGCGCCGACGTATTCATCGGCGTTTCCGCGCCGGGCACGGTCACGACCGAGATGGTAAAGACCATGAACCGCGACGCGATCATCTTCGCCTGCGCGAACCCGACGCCGGAGATCTTCCCGGACGACGCGAAGGCAGGCGGCGCAAAGGTCATCGCAACGGGCCGCAGCGACTTCCCGAACCAGATCAATAACGTATTGGCGTTCCCGGGCATCTTCCGCGGCACGTTCGACGTGCGGGCAAGCGACATCAACGAGGAGATGAAGATGGCGGCGGCGAAAGCGCTTGCGGACCTGATCTCCCCTGAGGAGCTTTCCGCGGACTACATCATCCCGAAAGCGTTCGACCCGCGCGTGGGCAAGGCGGTCGCAGCAGCGGTTGCGGAAGCGGCAAGACGTTCCGGCGTCGCGCGCATCTGAACCAAAAACACATAAGCGGGCATTTTGCCCGCTTTTTCTATGCGCTTTTCAGATCTTGAGCGTCAGGTTCTTGCCCGTGATCCCGACAAACGCGCCCTTTTGCGCCTGCGGGGAATCCGGATGGCAGATGAGCCACTTATTGCGCATCCACAAAAGCCCCTCCTCGCCCGGCGCGGTCGTGTCGGTATGATCAAGCGGCGCGTTCGTGCCGCGTTCGAGCACGACAAGACAGTTGAAGCCCGATTCCGTTATCCGGCACGGTGCGAAATGCAGCACGCGCGGATGGATCTCGACAAGCGTTTCGGGCGGGAGATAAAAGCCCTTGATGTCCTTTGCGTCGAGCGTGCGGTCATGCATATCCTCCGGCAGCGCCAGAAGCAGCACAAGGCCCGTGGTCGAATAGTTGACCTCGCTGCATTTATGGTACTCCTCGGCGTTCAGCGTGAAGCCGCGCCCGTTACAAAAGCCCGCCTGGACCGGCATGCCGCCGAACACGGTCTTTCCCACGGTTTCGATCGCAAAAAGCTGCTCGATCTTCGGGTCGCTTGCGACGTAGCGGTTGCCGCTTTCCGGGATGCCGGTCTCGTCCATCGCGGCGGAAAGCGCCGCCTTGTCCTCGCAGGTCAAAATGCGTCCGTAAGGTGCAAACGCCGCATCGGTCACGGCATAAAGCTTCAGGTCCGGGTTCCTGCTTTGCAGTTGTTCGAGGATCGTCATTCGGTCATGCCTCCGTTCTTATAAAAATGAATGGTGTACAGAAGCCCCGCCGCG
>JAFZIH010000039.1 GCA_017554455.1 Clostridia bacterium
GAGATCGTCGGCTTGAGCTCCAGATTCGGGGTGCAGCCCCAGCTGGAGAACGTGCTCATCAGCCATGCGTTCGGGTTTTCAACTTCAAGAAGTTCGTCCGGTACTCTGAACGTGTTGTCCACGTCGAGACCCGCCAGGATCGTTTGACCAGCAGTAAGCTGAATGCTGATTGCCGGGATATAGTACGGATCGATCAACATGCCGATCGTGCCGGTTGTATTGTTGAACAGGACCATACCGATTGCACCCTTAGCCGCAACGTTTGCGTTCTTTTCGGAGAACGTCAAGTCGCCGCGGACAACGAGCGCGATCTTGCCTTCCACTTCATCGGGAATCTCTTCGGGAGAACCCTTGCCGCACCAGACAAGCTCAAGTTCTTCACCTGCAAAGTTCTGCAGCCAGCCGTGTTCGCCGTCGTCGCAGTTGTCGGTGTAAGAGAACGCTTCGCCGTTGTACTCGATCGCGTAGGACGGATATGCGAGGTTTTCCATGGATGCAACGGAGACGTTGCCGCCATAGGTGGACGGGCTTGCAACCTCGGCGTAGTCGGCATACTCTGCAAGCACGTAACCGTCGCCCGCGAAGTTGCCGGCGTTATACGCCATGGAATACTCATTACCTGCGGAGACGCAGACGATGATGCCTGCCTGATCGAGCTTCTTATAGACGTTGCCGAATTCGCCTTCGAGTTCGTCGTCATACACAAAGCCGCCGGGAGCGCCGATGGACATGTTGATCGCATCAACGCCGAGGAGGAAGCAGTCTTCCAAAGCCGCCATGTAGATGCCGGAGTTCGTACCGGAGGATTTATCGGCAAAGATCTTCATGAATACGAGCTGAGCCAAAGGCGCCGCGCCCATGAACTTGATCGCACCGTCTTCTTCGATCGCGAGGCCGGTGATCGTGCCGGATACGTGGGAGCCGTGTCCGTTGTAATCCGTTACGTCATCATCATCATCATAGTAATCGTATGCGAACGGAACTTTCGCGGAAACATACTGGCCTTCAACCGTCGTCGGGACGGAAGCAACGTACTCCTCCGTGAAAGCAGCATCCTCGAGGAGACCGTAATCCTGGAATACTTCATGTCCAAGATTCAAACCGGTGTCGAGAACTGCAACGACCATGCCGTCGCCGTACAGACCGATGCTCTGCATCGAATATGCGCCGGTAATGATGTTTGCGTTTGCCTGCGTGGGCTTCTGTACATCGGGAGCATTATACTCATTCGCGACGTAGACCTTCTTGACGCCATCCATCTTTTCCATTTCGGCAAGATTCTTGTAGGCGGTCTGAATGGACATACCGTTGATCAAAGCGGTGTAATCATACAGACGCTTCGCTTCAAACGAGAGTGCCTTGAAGAAGGTGTCATGCGCACCGGACAGCCGGCTCTGCATAGCGTCCGCCTTCTTGGCGCGGATCTCGTCAGCGGTGTAAACGTCGCTCAAAGGAGCATCCTCGAACACGACGATCGCGGTAACGATCGTTTCGGGATCGATGCTCTTTTCAGAATACAGACGCTGGTCCAACGTTTTGAAGGTCTTGTTCTGCAGGCCTTGGATGCGATGATCCTGCGTCAGCATACTGCGCTCATCCGTCGAATTCCGACGGTCAAGCTTTTCCGCTTTTCTTGCGCTGTCAGCAAAGGAAGCGGGCAGGACGCTCAGGACCATAACCAAAGCGAGCATGATCGCAAGTATGGTTCTTGCTTTTTTCATCCATGTATCCTCCTTATCAATATTAGTACACAAGTGTACAATACATGCGCTTATATTATATTATCAGTCGTCCATCTTGTCAAGAAATATCAGGAAATTCTTACAGCTTTTCCGATGGCCCAAAATGCCCGAAACAGAGGCGATTATCAAGCAGGCGGTTGCTGCCAAACGATAATATATTTTCAGGTGAAGAAATAACGAAACAGCAAGAAACAGGATGCCGAGCATGAAATATCGGTTAGACCGCTTTGATAAAAATCTTACAAAAACAGTGCTTTGAATCCCTTTTCCCTCCCTTTCCCTTTCACATAAGGCATATAGCAGATCCTGAGAAAGGTAGACTGTTGTTTCCGGACTATATTTCTGCACCAATTCTTTCAGTGATATATCATTTGAAAACACACCGATCGCATCCGCCTGCTTTCGGATCGCTTCCATTATATCGAATCTGTCCGGGTGTTCTTTCCGAATGAGAATAAACCGGTTTTTACCGAACCGATCCGACAGTTCCTTGTCACTGAGCAAAAGAATACGTTCCGTTTGCTGCTGTTTTTTCTTTTGAAACATCCGTTCCTTCTCATATGCTTTACAGTGCAGATTATGAATCATGCGAACAGCGAAAACAATGAACAAATAGATCGGAATCACGATCCACGCGTGACGAAAGCCGCCCAGATACGGAAGTATGAATAGCAGGAGAAAAGCAGAAAACACCACGGAATCTAAAACTTCAAACGCTCTATTTATCAAAGATTTCTTTTTTTCGTCAGTCCTCATAAAATGAGTGTTGCCAAGCGCTGCCTTTTTATTCTATAATCATAATATGATGAAAGAAAAAATCGGCGTTTTCGGTGGTACGTTCCACCCTGTACACAATGGACATCTGATGCTTGCGAGGCATGCGGCTGAAGCACTCGGAATAGACCGGGTGCTGTTTGTGATCGATAGGATCCCTCCACACAAAACGCTTGCCGAAGGCGCGGACGATGCGGAGCGGCTTGCGATCCTGCGGCTTGCCGTGTCGGAAGACCCGCGGTTTCAAGTCGAAACGATGGAGCTTGAACGAGCAGGAAAAAGCTACAGCGTCGATACGCTGCGCGAACTGAAACAGCGGTATCCGGACAGCGAGCTGTATTTCTTCATGGGATCCGATATGCTCAATTCCTTTACGACATGGCGCTCGCCGGATGAGATTTCAAAGCTTGCGACGCTCGTGTGCACCGTCAGAGGCGGTCAAAGCGGCGGCGAGGAAGAAACCGCCGCGCTTCTCAAAGAGCAATACGGAACTGAAGTGGTCCTTCTTGAGGAAGTCTCTTCCCTTTCCTCTACGATCGTACGAAATCGGATACATGAAGCATTGCCGATCACGGACATGCTTCCTGCGAATGCTGCGCATTATATTTATCTGCACGGATGCTATCAACCCGCGGAAATCAGGTCGTATTATGATCGTCTGCAGAAAGAACTGAAACCGCAGCGTATGGAGCATACGGCATACGTACTCGAAACAGCGATCGCGCTTGCAGCGAGATTCGGCGCAGACGCATCGAAAGCACGGATCGCCGCGCTGCTGCATGACTGTGCAAAATATCTTCCGGAACAAACGCTGCTGTCCTATGCCGATACCGAACCGCCGATACTCTCGATCTTACATGCTGCCGCCGGTGCGGATTATGCCAAAACCGCATACGGCGTCAACGATCCGGAGATCCTCCGCGCCATCCGTCTGCATACGACGGGCGACGCCGGAATGACAAAACTGGATAAGATCATCTATCTTGCTGATATGATCGAACCGTCTCGCTCGTTTGAAGGCGTCGAACAGATCCGGAATGCGAAGACGCTTGACGAGATGATGCGTCTTGCTTTATTGCGCAGTATTTGGTATATTAAAGAAAGAAACAATCCGATACATCCCGCTACCCTGCGGGCACTCAACGAAATAGGAGGTAAAATGGAACGATTCGGAGAATCTGACGCGCTTGCGATCTGCAAGGTTTTGTATGACAAAAAGGCATTCGACATTCTCGCGCTGCACATCGGCGACAGGACGATCATCGCAGATTGGTTCGTCGTTGCAAGCGGTACTTCCGTTACGCATGTGCGCGCACTCTGTGACGATCTCGAAGAGAAAGCACAGGAGATCGGACTGGAGATCAAGCGCAAAGAGGGCTATGAGGACGCTCGTTGGATCGTGTTGGACTTCGGGTTTGCGCTCGTACATCTGTTCCATCCGGAGGAACGCGCCTATTACAACATCGAACGTTTATGGGAAGGCGACGACAATATGATCCGCTATCCCATTTCGGAATAATTCTACGGAGGTATCAACATGGAACTTGCAAAGTATATCGACCATACGCTTTTGAAACCGGAATCCACCCGCGAGGATATTCTGCGCGTTTGCGAAGAAGCGAAGCACTACAATACCGCAAGCGTCTGCGTCAATCCGTTCTGGATCGGATTCGTCGCCGAACAGCTCAAAGGTACGGATATCAAGCCCTGCTGCGTCATCGGGTTCCCTCTGGGCGCAACGCTGCCGGAAGTCAAAGCATTTGAGACGGCTGCAGCGATCCGTGACGGTGCAAAAGAAGTCGACATGGTCATCAACGTAGGCGCGCTGCGCGGCGGCGAGCTTGAAACCGTCTACGAGGATATCAAAGCGGTCGTAGACGCCGCGAAAGGCAAAGCACTTGTGAAAGTCATCATCGAAACGTGCCTTCTCACCGACGAACAGAAAGTGACCGCCTGTGAACTCGCCAAAAAAGCCGGCGCGGACTTTGTCAAGACGAGCACCGGATTCTCCACCGGCGGCGCAAAGGTCGAGGATATTCGCCTCATGCGTGAAACGGTCGGTCACGAGATGGGCGTCAAGGCAAGCGGCGGCGTCCGTACCAAAACGGATGCGGAAGCCATGATCGAAGCAGGCGCAACGCGTATCGGCGCAAGCTCCTCCAAAAAGATCATCGAAGGATAAAGGATATAACACAAAACCGCCTGTGCATCTGCACGGGCGGTTTTCTATATGCATCAAGCTTCGTAAAACAGCACGTTCTGCGCGTGCAGAAAATCCTTGATCACGTCAAGATGCGTATTGACCGCAAGATGCATCGCTCCGTGGTCAACATACGGTTCTTGGTTCGGCGTCTCCATTTTGATATCGGCACCGAGCAGCATGACGCCCATCCCTGCCTGCATTCCGATCACGTGTCCTTCTTTGTTAAACAGCGGCGCGCCGTTCATACCGACAGGCCCAGCGTTTGTCGTTTCGACCGCAAAGGTACGTTCGCCGTCGGACAGAAATCTCGTTACAGACCCGTCCAGTGCAAAGAGTGAAGAAATGCCTTTGCCGACGTCTGCAAATTCAATCGTATCGGTCTCACCATTAAAACGATAATTCCTGAACTCAGGCATCGCGAATCCGAGACGGCAAACGGTCTGCCCCTGCTTTGGCGGCTCCGCGGCAAAGGTCACATGCCCGTGATACAGATATTCGTTGTCCGTGGTGAAATGAAGAAGCGCAAGATCGTATTTCGGATGCGGCGTACATTCGATGCGGATATTTCCCTTGGCACAGCCCATAAACGCATATCGGATCTGCACCGGTGTTTCGGGCATAAGCTTCATATCCTTTTCAAGTCGTTTCAGAGCAAACCGGTATCCCTCGTCATGCGGAAGCTCAGATCGTTTCTGCAGATACATTCGATACAATTGTTCCGCGTTGGCGGACGCTTTCAGAATGGAAGATACGCGCTTCGAAGTGATGGCGTAACCGAATTCATTGACGAAAAACAAAGTCGCGATATCAGGCAAAACTGCGTTGTCTCCGAATCGTCTGCGAATGATATGCATCGGGCGGATCGAATCTCTTAATTGATCTACAGCGTTAACAAACATTTGAATGCTCCTTCTCCGTGATCGGTTTGAATATAAGAACGTTTAATTCCGGCGTATTGAACACACGCGGAAACGGGATGGTATTTCCGAGCCCACGGGAAACGTGCAGGATCGATCTGCCGATCCGGTATTGTCCGACATCAAACTGTGGGAACAGTCCCTGCTGCGGTGCATAGACGCCGCGACCGAATATCCGGATCTGTCCGCCGTGCGCGTGTCCCGAAAGAATGACGTCCGCGCCTGTGTCAGCATAGATTGGGTACAGCTCCGGCCGATGTGCAAGCACGAGATTCAGTCGGGATTCGTCCGTCAACACGGAAAGTTGCTGCGGTGAAGCGTACTGCCTCAGTCCGATGATGCGAACCGATCCTGTGTCTGCATACTCGTCGCGAAGAACGCGTACACCCATTTCACAGATCGTTTCTATATACCGTTCGCCCGTCTCGCCGAGCGAACATTCATGGTTTCCCTCCGAAAAGTATACGGGCGCGATCCCGACTGCGCCGCGGATAAATGAGAACGCATTCTCGCAGGCGCTTTCCCTGTGGCGGTTGAACAGATCACCTGTAATCAGGATCAGATCCGGCTTTGCGTCATGGATCGCGGAAAGAAGCTTTTCCTGCTCTTTCCCGAATCGCCTGTCATGCAGATCACTGACCTGTACGACGGTAAACGGCTCTTTTATTTTCGCATGCTTTATCGTCTCTCGGCGAACGATGAATCGGCGATTCTCAAAAAAGAACGCAACATACAGGAGAAGCAGTATTCCGATGACGATCAGCGCGGGGATCATGCTTCCGTTCGCTCCATCAGCTTATTGAGGACGTGATCGTATTGAAAATGCGGAACGGTACAGTTGCTGCAATCCTTTATCCCGTTTGAAAGGTATGTCGGATTGCCGCCGCAATCCTTCATCTGATACAGCGGACAATAGCAGAACAGGCAGTTGAAATGTTCCGGATCGTTCGTTTTGTGGCACGGAAAGTATTCGCACGCGCGGTTCTGTACAAAGCCGCAGAAACGATCCTCCACCGTTCCCTTTTCCCATTCCTCACGCGTCATGGAATATGCGCAGACGTCCTTCGGCGACCCGTCGTAATTGTTCGCAAAGCGCCGCAGCGAACCGTCGTAACGGAACCCGCACTTCTGAATCACGCGTCTTGAACGTCGGTTCACAACGTTATGAAATACGCAGATCGCGCATAGATTCAGTTCCATAAAGCCGAAATCGATCGCGGCCTTTGCCGCTTCGGTCATGATCCCCTGCCCCCAGTAATACGGGTGCAGCACGTAGCCGAGCTCGCGTGTGGTTTTCACGTCTGTTTTGTGCAGTCCGACAGAGCCGATTGCGTGTCCGGTCTCTTTCCATACGATCGCCCATGTTTCATCCTGATTGATCGCAAACTGCAGATACTCGCGCGTCTCTTCAATCGTTTCATGCGGCTTCCATCCGGCAGCTGGACCGACCAAAGGTGATTTTGCGTATGCAAACAGATCGGGCGCGTCTTCCGGCGTCCATGCGCGCAGGATCAATCGTTCCGTTTCAATGGTTTTCATGACTTTTCCTCAAAGCAGTTTGTTGTCGATGGACTTTGTGACCGCACGCGACATGCGAAGCATCAACTCATGATGCTCCGTCAGAAGATCGTACACCGCGTCCTCTGACAATACGCCGCGCTTCAGTTCTGCCGGAAGCTTACCTGCTTCGTCGTCCTCAAAATCCTTCATCCAGCGCGTGCTGCCGTAATAATCGGACAGTTTTTTCAAAGACGGCTGTATGGCCTCATACTGTTCCATCGCTTTCGAAAGCGCAAGGATCGCTTCTGCCGACTCGTCCAGGCATTGCTCCATCTGTTCGATCCGTTCGATCTGTTTCATCATCATACCTCCGTCAATGTGATCCCTTGTAGCCGACGCCGTAGGTGTCCGTATAGTAATCGATGCGCTTTGAATCGTCGAATATGCGCGGGTACAGGTTCTTTTCGGGATCGATCCCCGCAAGGCGGCAAACGGCGTCGTGGCAGCGTTCGTTAAGGTCTTTCTCCCGTTCTTTCGGATTCAGCGCGCTGTCCGGAAAGATCGGCTCGCCTACGCGGACCGTAAACAAAGCGATCTGATGAAATATCTTTTTTCGGATCCATCCCGGTTCGCGATATGAGAATCCGAGCGGCAGGATCGGCTTATTGCTGTCGCAGGCAATATGCGCCGCGCCGCGCTTGAACGGACGGATCGGCGCGTAATACTCCCACATGCTGCCTTCCGGATAGACGTGCAGCCATCCGCTTTCGTTCTGTAAAAGATCGCGGATCGCCTTGAGATACGTTTTCGTCGCGGCGATATTCGAATCAGGGATCGGGATGCCGCCGACCATGCGTATCAGCGTGCCGTTCTCGCCGTTGATGTTCGGCGCCCATGAAAGCAGATTGGAGCGGAACGGACGTATCGCGCGCATCACGGCGATATAATCCCACATATGCACGTGATTTGCAACCGATACAACGCCGTTTTCAAGGACCGCTCTGTGCTTTTTCAGGTTCTCGCGTCCTTCTATCTTCAACCCGAGACGGATCCTGCAGAGCGGAAATACCATGACATTCAGCAGTAACCGAACCATATTCTGTTTGAATCGGAACGACTTTGAACGGTCGATATACGGATACTCCGTATCGAACACGATCCCACGGTCCATGTGTACTTTCAGATAATGCCTGTCCGTCTCCTTAGGATACGGAAACTTGTTTGTTTTCGGATCAAAGGTCATGCTGAATCTCCCGGTTTTTATTATCGTGTTATCAAAATAACCGTCTCTACATGTTGTGTATGCGGGAACATATCGACCGGCTGTACGTGTTGAATCGTAAAGCCGTAAGTCGAAAGGATCTTTGCGTCGCGCGCAAGCATCGCCGGATTACAGGAAACATAGACGACACGTCTGACGCCGCTTTCGGCGATCGCGGACAACACAGATTCCTCGCAGCCCTTTCTCGGCGGATCTATCACGATCGCGTCGGGACGCATGCCGTTTTGAACAAGCTTCGGCAGAACGTCCTCCGCAAGTCCGCAGATAAAATTAGCGTTACAGATACCGTTCAGTTCCGCGTTCTTTTTCGCGTCCTCAATCGCTTCCGGCACGCACTCGATCCCGATCACGGTTCCCGCGTGCTTTGCGATCGCCAGCGAGATCGTTCCGATGCCGCAGTATACGTCCGCGATCGTTTCATTTGGTTTCGGATCAAGCAAACGAATCGCAGCGTCGTACAGTTTTAGCGCCTGGTTCGGATTGACCTGCAGAAAACTCTGCGGGCTGACGGCAAACCGGATCCCGTTCTGTTTCTCCGTGATCTGCATCTTGCCTTTCAAAAGTGTGAACCGATCGCCGAAGATGACGTTGGTGTTCGCATCGTTGCGATTGTGATACAGTGATTCGACGTCGAGCATCTTCATCAGCGATTCCTTTGCGGGAAGTTCGCCTTTTGTCACGACGACGACCATACGCTCGCAGGTAGACGTGATGCGGACGACGCAGGCGCGAAGCGTACCCGTCCCCGTCTGCTCGTCGTAGATACGGACATGATTGCGGTTCGCCCATTCCGTGACCGTCCGCGCAAGCGCGGTGATGCGCGCGTCCTCGATCGGACAGTCGAAAAGCGGGATCAGTCGGTGACTGCGTTCCGCATAAAAACCGAACGCCGCGGTTCCGTCAACATATCCGATCGGAAAGCTGCCCTTGTTGCGATAGCGCCACGGATCGTCCATGCCGATCGTATCCTGTACCTCTATTTCGGAAAAACCGCCGAGCCGTTCCAAACAATCCTTGACGATCTGCGATTTGGCTTTCAGCTGTTCCGCATAATCCATATGCATCAGCGCGCAGCCGCCGCACTTTTCGTATGCCTCACAAAGCGGTATGACGCGATGCCCGGACGGGTTCAGGATCTCAACGATCTTTGCGATGCAGAATCGTTTCTCGACCTTGATGATATGCACGCGGACCGTTTCCCCGGGTAACGCAAACGGGACAAAGAACGCAACGCCTTCGCATCTTCCGACACCCTGTCCTTCGCTCGTCACGCCCATGATCTCAAGCGTAAGCTCCTGATTCTTTTGAAACGGATTGTTTTTAGTCATTTCAGAACGATATTCTCCTCGCCGAATTCGGCTTTCAGCGCGCGAAGGAGCGATTCGGTCGGATTGACAGACCAATCTTTCGGTGCGCCTTTTGCGATCTTCTTTGCTGTGTCATACAATACGACGGATGTACTTCCCGGGTACGAATGTGTGATCGCGCGGACACGCTTCTGTTGCTCGGCATCGAGAAGCGGAAGACGAATGTACAGCGTCTGCATGGCGTCCTTCAATGACGTCAGCGAATCAACAAGGATCGAGTTTGCGCGATCCTCACGGATCGAGATCCGTCCCGTGATCTCGACAATGTTTTCATCAAAGAACTGCGCGGAGCACGTCTGCAGCGTTTTCGGGAACAGCATGAGTTCGACGGTGCCGGAATGTCCTTCCAGCACGCCGAGACCGATGAGTCCGCTGCCGCTCTTGGTCGGTCGCTGCTTGCAGTTAGAAAGCATTCCGCCGACGGTAACGAGCATTTCGTCCTGTATCTCTCCCGTTCCGTCCGCGTCCGAAAGCTGCTGTACGGTATAAGGCAATCGCTCCAAAGCCGAACCGAACGAATCCAGCGGATGCCCGGAAAGATAAAGTCCAGTCGCTTCGCGTTCCTTCGCGAGCAACGCGGCGTGCGAAAGCTCGGGAAGATTCGGGATCGAAAGCGTCGTCTGCTCTATCATCTCGCTGCCGACGTCGAGATCAAACAGGGAAAGCTGACCGGATTCTCGCGTTTTCTGTGCGCGCTGCGCCGCGTCAAGCGCCTGCGCGTAGACCGCAAGCAGACTGTTCCGGGTATAGCCCATGCTGTCGAAGCATCCGGCGGCAATCAGCCCTTCGAGCATACGCTTATTGAGCCCGTGCGTGCGGTTGACAAAATCCTCGAAGTTCTTGAACGGGCCCTTTTCCTTACGATCCTGCACGACGTCACGCATGACGTTTTCCGACACGTTACGGACGGATGACAGGCCGAAGCGGATCGCGTTGTCCTCCACGTTGAACAGGGCAAGCGAACGGTTCACGTCGGGCGGCAAAATCTTGATCCCGAGCCGTCGCGCATCGTAAACGTATGCCGCTACGCTGTCCGTATTCTGACGGTAGCCGTTGATCGTCGCGGCAAACAGCTCGGTCGGATAATAGCGTTTCAAGTATGCCGTGCGGTACGCCACGACCGCGTAGCATGCGGCGTGCGCTTTGTTGAATGCGTAGGACGCAAAGTCCATCATCTCGTCGAAGATATGATTCGCAACGTCCTCCGGCACGCCGCGTTTGATCGCGCCGTCAACGCCGTCTGTACCGTATACAAAGAACGTGCGTTCCTTTGCCATGACGTCGTGCTTTTTCTTGGACATGGCGCGGCGAACAAGGTCGCTTCGACCGTAGCTGTAACCCGCAAGTGAGCGCACGATCTCCATGACCTGCTCTTGATAGACCATGCAGCCGTACGTGTTTTTGAGGATCGGCTCCATTAAAGGATGCGCGTATTCGATATTTCCTTCGTGCTTGCCGCGAATATAACGCGGGATCTGCTCCATCGGCCCGGGTCGGTACAGCGAAATGCCTGCGATCAGGTCTTCAAAACAGTCGGGACGAAGCTGCATCATAAACTGACGCATGCCGCCCGATTCAAGCTGGAACACGGCGTCCGTATCGCCGGACGAGATCATCTCCCAGACGCCCGGATCATCGAAATCATTCTTCGAGAAATCGGGAACCGGCTTTCCTTCCTGCCGGATGAAATCCAGCGCGTCACGAATGATCGTTAGCGTGCGCAGTCCGAGAAAGTCCATTTTGAGAAGACCGAGCTCTTCGAGCGTGGTCATCGGGAACTGCGTGGTCAACGCGCCTTCATTGCTGGTGAGCGGAACGACCGTGTTAAGCGGCACTCCGGAGATGACCACACCTGCTGCGTGCGTCGAGCTGTGCCGCGGAAGACCTTCGAGCTTCATGGAAAGATCAAGCACGCGCCGCATGGTTTCGTCGCTGTCGTACAGCGCTTTCAGCTCGGCGTTCATTTGGATCGCATCGGAAAGCGTGATCTTGAGCACGTTCGGAATGAGTTTCGCAAGCTTGTCTGCGTCCGCGTACGGAATGCGCAGTACGCGTGCGACGTCGCGCACGACCGCTTTTGCCGCCATCGTTCCGAACGTAATGATCTGCGCAACGTGTCCTTCGCCGTACTTTTCGCCGACGTAATCAATGACTTCCTGCCGACGTTCGTAGCAGAAATCAACATCGAAATCCGGCATCGAAACACGTTCCGGGTTCAGGAATCGTTCAAAAAGCAGATTGTATTTCAGCGGATCGACGTCCGTAATGTCGAGGAAATACGCCGCAAGCGAAGCTGCGCCGCTGCCTCTGCCGGGACCGACCATGATGCCGTGTGTCTTCGCGTAATGGATAAAGTCCCAAACGATAAGATAGTAGTCGACGAATCCCATCTTCTCGATGATCGACAGCTCGTATTCGAGGCGATCGCGCGCTTCCTTTCCCCCGTTCGGCATTTTGCGCTGCATACCTTCATCACAGAGCTTGCGCAGGAACACGTCGTTGTCCATGCCGTCCGGCGCGGTAAAGTGCGGAAGCCGGCGGACGCCGAACTGGATCTCGACATTGCATTTCTCTGCGATCTCGTTGGTGGTATCGAGCGCATCCGGAGCGTCCGGCAGCGCTGCGGCCATCTCGTCATAGGATTTCAGATAGAACTCGTTCGTTTCCATCCGCATACGATCGGTTTCGTCGACAAAACGCTGTGTCTGGATGCACAAAAGAACGTCCTGTGCGTCCGCGTCGTCTTTTTTAACGTAGTGGATATCGTTCGTGGCGACTGTCTTGATGCCGAGCGTCTTTGCAAGTGTACGCAGTTTCGGCAGAACTTCCATTTGTTCCGGAATGCCGTGATTCTGGAGCTCGATATAGAAGTCTTCGCCAAACATATCCTTGAGCTTCTGCGCTATTTCATAGGCGTGCGCGTCCTGCCCGCGCAAAAACGACTGCGGAATATCGCCGGCAAGACACGCGGAAAGACAGATCAGTCCTTCATGATGCTTTTTCAGAAGATCGTAGTCGATCCTGGGTTTATAATAGAATCCGTGAATGAACGCTTCAGAGGACAGCAGCATGAGGTTCTGATACCCGGTCTGATTCTTGGCAAGCAGGATCAGATGCGCGGAATCGCGGTCCTTTGCGTCCTGCGCATCGTATCTGCCCTTTGCAACGTACGTCTCCATACCGAGGATCGGCTTGATCCCCTCCGCCTTGCACGCACGGTAAAAGTCAATCACGCCGTACATCACGCCGTGGTCGGTGATCGCGATCGCAGTCTGTCCGAGCTCTTTTGCGCGCTTTACAAGCTCCGGAATACGCGACGCGCCGTCCAGCAGACTGTATTGGGTATGTACGTGCAGATGTACGAACGGTTTCATGCCGCCTCCGAGAATAACATTATTTGATATTATAGCACAGCAAATAACAGTTGCGCAATAAAAAAAGAACGGCTCGAAGCCGTTCTCAAAGAGCAGTTCAGTTCAGCAGTTCGGATACAAGGTCCTCCATGGAGTACAACCCTTTTTCCTTCGAGAGCAGGAACTGCGCGGCGCGAAGCGCGCCTTCGGCAAATACGCGTTTGGAATATGCTTCATGCCGGATTGAAATCTCCTCATCCTGCCCGAGGAACCGAACTTCGTGCTGTCCGACGATCGTACCGCCGCGGATGCTGTGGAAGCCGATCTCATCCTGTTCACGGCGGCGATCCTTTTCACTGCGCCCGTATACGTATGCGTGCTCCGTTCCGTCAGCTTCACGGATCGCTTCTGCAAGCATCAGCGCGGTTCCGCTCGGCGCGTCCTTTTTGCGATTGTGATGGGTTTCGACGATCTCGATATCGAACGCGTCGCCGAGCGTCTGTCTCGCCTGCCTGATCAATACGCGCATAAGATTGACGCCGAGCGACATATTGCCGGAACGGAAGATCGGGATCTCTTTGCTTGCCGCGTCGATCTTTTCGAGCAGCGTACCGGGAAGCGCCGTCGTACAGATCATGGCGGGAATATGCTTTTCGAGGCAGAATGCTAGTATCCTTTCCGTCGCTGCCGGTACCGAAAAATCGATCGCGATGTCGACCGGTACATTCACCTCTTCCGGAGAAGCAAAAACCGGAAACGGCAGCGATTTTGTGCAGAACGGATCGACGCCGCACGCGACCGTGAATCCGTGATCCGAATCCGCGATCGTGTTCAGCAGCGCGTTGCCCATCTGCCCGCCGATCCCGTTGATCAAAAGCTGTTTCATAGCGTAGTTATCACAGCATGCCGTATTCGCGCAGCGTGTTCTCCATCAGCTCGTAATGCTCAAGTGACGGCTGTACGAGCGGCAGACGGACTTCCGGATCGCAAAGCTTCAAAAGTCCCATCATCGTTTTGATCGGGATCGGATTGACCTCGCAGAATGCGGCCTGCTGCAGCGGCAAAAGGGCAAGCTGTATACGTCTTGCTTCCTCCACGTTGCCGTCGGCATATTCTTTGCACATTAGGTGCATCGCTTCCGGATGGATGTTGGCAATCGTCGAAATAACGCCCTTGCCGCCGATGGACAGGATCGGTACGACCTGATCGTCGTTGCCGGAATAGATATCGCATTCGGGACAGATCGCGGCAAGCTGCGTGATCTGGCTGATATCGCCGCTCGCTTCTTTGATGCCGACGATATTCTCGCAGGAACGCACGAGTTTTTTGACTGTTTCCGGCTTGATATTGAGTCCGGTCCGGGACGGTACGTTATATAGAATGATCGGCAGCCGGACCTGTTCGGCGATCGAGCTGTAATGCGCGAGCAGTCCTTCCTGCGTGGTTTTGTTATAGAACGGCGTGACGATCAGCAGCCCGTCCGCGCCGACCGCCTCCGCAAAGCGGCTCTTCTGGATCGCGTCCTCGGTATTGTTGCTGCCCGTGCCGACGATGACCGGAATACGATTTGAAACGCGTTCCACAACGAAGCGGATGACCTCTTCCCGCTCGTCCTGCATCAGCGTCACGGCTTCACCCGTCGTGCCGAGTGCGACGATCGCGTCCGTACCGGATGCAATCTGCAGTTCGATCAGCCGCGTCAATGCCGTATAATCGACCGCGCCGTTCTTGAACGGCGTGATCAATGCGACAGCGGATCCCGTAAAAATGCTCATTTGTTCTCCCCCTTTATCAAATGCTCCATGATCTGCACCGCGTTCAACGCGGCCCCCTTGCGGATATTGTCCGCAACGCACCAGAAATTCAATCCGTTGTCGATCGACGTGTCACGGCGGATCCGCCCGACGTAGACAGGATCGGTGCCTGCCGCTTCGATCGGCATCGGATATACGTTGTTTTTCGGATCGTCACGAACGACGATTCCTTCCGACTGTTCAAACAAGCGGTAAACTTCGCTGAGCTCAAACGGACGATCGAATTCGACGTTGATGCTCTCGCTGTGCCCGTGATAGACCGGAACACGTACGCACGTTGCGGAAACGCGCAGATCGGGACGGGACAGGATCTTTCTGGTCTCGTCGATCATCTTTTGCTCTTCCTTTGTGTTTCCGTTCTCCAAAAATACGTCGATATGCGGGATGCAATTCCCTGCGATCGGATGCGGGAACTTTTTCGGAAGCGCGCCGCAAAGTCCGTCTTCCAGGTCCTGATATCCCTTCTGTCCCGCGCCGGAGACCGCCTGATACGTCGAATACACGATCCGCCGGATATGGAACGCGTCATCGAGGACTTTGAGCGGTACGACCGCCTGAATGGTTGAACAATTCGGATTTGCGACGATCCCTTTCTGAATGCATCCGAGCGCTTCCGGATTGACCTCCGGCACGACGAGCGGCACGTCCGGGTCCATGCGCCATTGACTGGAATTGTCGATCACGATCGCACCGGACGCAGCGGCAAGCGGCGCAAACTTTGCGCTGATCGAACCGCCTGCGGAAAAAAGCGCATACTGAAATCCCTTCCCTGTAAAGCTGTCCTCTTTGAGCTCAGACACGACGTGATCGACGCCGAAAAACGGAAGCGTCGAGCCGGCGCTGCGTTCGGACGCAAACAGCTCATAGTCCGCTTCGATACCGTGCTCTTCAAGTACGGTAAGAAACATTCTGCCGACCATTCCGGTCGCGCCTACAACAGCGATACTGCGTTTCTGCATACGGAACGCTCCTCTCCTGAAAATCTTTGAATAGTATATCATTCTGCGGATCGGTTGTCAATTCGGAAGCCAGTCCGAAGATGCGATCGAACCGGAAAAAAAGCAATATGCGATGCTCTCCGCAAAATACGGCATGGCCGCCTTTGCCTGCGACAACGTATTCGCGTTATGTCCGACTTCCACAAGGATGCAATTCGGCGCGACGTGCTGGTTATAGCGTCCCGTTTTCACGCGGACCGGCCGACAGAGCTTATCGCTGATCGTGTTCAGATACGCCGTCATGCGTTCCGCAAATGCGATATTGGAATCATAATACGGTTTATCCGAATACTTTTCCCCTTTCCCCACGACAAACATCAAGCGCGCCGTTTCGATGCCGTTGATCGTGAGATAATCGCAAGGCACTGTTCCGGTCGAAGTATATGCGTCGCGGTGCAGATCAATGAACAGCACGACAGACGGGTATTCCTTATGATATTTCTCAATCGTAATAAAACTTCTGTCGTACGCCGTCGCAAGCTTCGGCGGCTCGTGATCGGTCGTATCGTGGATGACTGTAAAACCGTAATCCTTTTCCAGTATTTCCTTGAGCGTTTCCCCTACGGCAACCACGTTTTTCGTATTGTCGCTTGTCCGCCATTTGCTCGTTTCCCGATACGTTTCCGTTTCGGTCTGCGTGTATGCCTCGGTCGTATGCGTATGGTAAATGAGGATCGTCGGCTTGTCCGAACGAAGCGCATTGAGGGCGGGAAACGCTTTATATGTACACAATACGGCAGGTGAAGCAACGGCAGCGACCGATTCCTTTACCGAGGACGCCGATTCGACTGTCTGAACAGTTTCTTGCTCGATCGGCGCGAAAGCCGGAGATACTTTCGCTTGCTCTGATGGGACGATCAAAAATATGTAAACGGACAGCGGGACTACGGAAAGCCATGCAATAAGCAGAAGCAGCCAGGCCAAAACGGATGGTTCCGGTTTTACTTTTCTGCTTCTTTTATAACGTCTGATTCGTTTCATTCTGCACCTCCGCTAAACAGTATGCGGCGGTTCAGGTATTTATCTCAGTAATTTTTCCAGTTCGGGATAGTTATCACCGAACAGCATCAGGTTGATCGCGTCGGACAGCACGCGCGAAAGATCTTTGATCATGGCGTCTATATCCTTCGGAGCAACGATCAGATCGGCTCTTTTGGGATCCGTTTCCGACGCGCCGCTTTCCCGCACGATGGTTTCCGCGCTGACGACCGTCGGTACGCCGACGGCAATGACCGGGACGTTCAGTAGCGATCGCGTCAGCATCGTCCGGAAATTTCCCACGCCTGCGCCGGGCGCGATCCCGCTGTCGTTGCATTGGATCACGCAGCCGATATGTTCCGTACTTGCAGCGGCGAGCGAATCGATCAGGATCACGACGTCGGGGCGTACCTTCTCGGTGAGTGCTGACACGACCTCCGCAGTTTCCATGCCTGTGACGCCGAGCACATTTGCACAGAACGACGACGTGATGGGCGTACCTTCCGGAAGCATATCACGCATATGCATATGTATATGGCGCGTCACGAGAGTGTACTCTGCCGTCTTTGTGCCGAGCGCATCCGCCGTGACGTACCGGTTGCCGAGCCCTACGACCATGGCGCTGTTTACGCCTTTTGCCATGGCGCGAAGCTCGTTCGCGAGCAGCTTTGCGATCGCTCCCCTTCGGTCGCGGTCCATGAAATCCTCCGAAGCTGCTTTCAGCGTCACGTACCGCCCGATCGGTTTATCAAGCATTTTTGCCGCCTGCTCTTCCAACACGTCGATCCGTGTGATCTGCACGCCGTCCTTTTCTTCCGTTTCCTCCCGTACACCGCCGATCGTTCTGACGGCTGTTTTCGATTCCATTGCAAGATCGGTGCGCATAAAACCCTCCATAAGAAAAACTCGGTCAAGTGACCGAGTATAGTTTGCGCATCCTTCAAAGCATAATACAAATCATTCCGTTACAGCCGTCGTTTGCGATCTTCTGCAGCGCGCCGTGCAGCTTCATCTGCACCTGTTCGTTCATGTTCGTTCCCTTTCCCTGCATGCCGTCGGAGATCAGTTCATACAGCGATTTTCCGAACAGATTCGTATTCAGATAGTTTTCTCCGTCTCCGCTTTCGCTCAGATACGTGATCAAGTCCTTGCTCTGCTGTTCCGTGCCGATCAGCGGTTCGACGTCGTTCTCGATATCCACGCGAATGAGATGCAGACCGCTTGCCTTTGCGTGCAGGCGCACGCCGTATTTAGACCCATTGCGGAACAGTTCGGGTTCGGAGATCTCGATCTTATCCGGGTCCGGCTCTACGATACCGTAGCCGGTCTGCATCGCTTTGTCCAATGCTGCCGACAGCCGATCGTATGCTTTTTTCGCCGTCACAAATCCGTTGACGGCGCTCATCAGTTCGTAGTCATTGCGGATCGTCATACCGCACGCGTCGCTGAGGATCGAATAGAACACACCTTCTTTCGGGTTGAGATCGATGCTCGCCCTTCCGGTGCCGAGCTCCGTATTGACGAGCTCAGCCGAGCGGAACAGATCCATATCGGAGAACGCGTCCGTGATTTTATTCAGATCGCGTACGCTGTGCACGTCGCGAACGCTTTGTGACAGCGTTTCGATCATCTGCGTGAGAACGGGATGATCGGAGTTCAGCGCGCGCAAAAACGACGGTCCGTTCAGCTCGATCATTTTCAGCGGGAACGCATACAGGATCTCGGTCAGAAGATTTGTGAGTACACGCTCCGAAAGATGCAGAAGATCGAGGATCATCGGCTTCACGCCGTACTGCGATTCGATCTCCTCCGCGGTGCGCTGCGCAAGGTCGCCGTTCGGATCGGCGGAATTTAACAGGATCACGTATGGCTTTTCCGTCTCCTGTACGGCAGTCATACACTTCTGTTCCGCTTCCAGATAGCTTTCCCGCGGGATATCCGTGATCGTGCCGTCCGTCATAACGACGATCCCGACCGTTGCGTGGTCCTCGATCACCTTGCGCGTGCCGATCTCCGCCGCCTGCTCAAACGGGATGTCCTCTTCGAACCAGGGAGTCGTGACCATGCGCGGTACGCCCTCCTCCTCCGAGCCGATCGCGCCGGGAACCATGAATCCCACGCAGTCCACGAGCCGCATGCGCGCCGTCGCCGTTTCATCCAGACGCACCTCCGCCGCCTCGTTCGGAATGAACGTCGGCTGCGTCGTCATGATCGTCTTGCCGTTGCCGCTTTGCGGAAGTTCGTCGATAAGCCGTTGCCGCTGAAACTCATTTTCGATGTTCGGCACCATCAGAAGCTCGGCGAACCGCTTGATGAACGTCGATTTTCCCGTGCGTACCGGACCTATCACACCGAAGTAGATATCGCCCTGCGTACGCTCCATCATATCATGATACAGAGCTGTTCTGTCCATAGAAACCTCCCGATTCTCCTTTTGGTTTACCATATGCGATGGAAATCCGACATATTCTTGCTTCTGCGATATGGACAAAACGGAACGAATCATGTAAGATGGGAATATGAATAAGATCAAACGCTTTGCGCGGTACTATAAACCGCATCTCGGACTTTTTCTTTTGGACATTTGCTGTGCGACACTCGTCGCGGGAGTCGATGTCGCTTTCCCGCTGCTGACAAATTACCTGCTGAAAAAGCTTTTCCCGGAGATCGAACGGACGGGTTCCAAACACCTTGTCACGCTGTTTGCCGTCATGATCGGCGCGATCTTTGCGGCGTACATCGTTCGCGCGATCATGCTCTATATCGTCAATTACTGGGGACATCTTTTCGGTGTGCGCGTCGAAGCCGATATGCGCCGCGATATCTTTTCGCATATCCAGACGCTTCCTTTCAGCTTCTATGACAAGATCCGCACCGGCAAGCTGCTTTCCCGTGCAACGACGGACCTGTTCGAAATCTCCGAGCTTGCGCACCATGGGCCGGAGGATCTTTTGATCTCGTCTTTGACCGTTCTCGGCGCATTTATCGCCATGTTCTTTATCGAATGGCGGATCGCACTTGCGATGCTTTTCATCATGCCGTTCTGCGTGTGGTTTGTGATGAAGGCGCGATTCACCATGAAATCGACCAGCAAATCCGTCAAGGAGCAGACCGCGAACATCAACGCCGGGATCGAGTCCTCCATTTCCGGAGCGCGCGTTGCGAAAGCATTCGCAAACGAGGACTATGAGATCGCCAAGTTCGAGGAAGGCAATAATCTGTTTCTCCACGCAAAGGACAAGTTTTATAAGGCAATGGCGGTGTTCAACAGCGGCACGGAGTTCTTTATCGCGCTGTTCAACGTCGTCGTGCTGCTCGTCGGCGGGATCCTTATTATCAATAAAGCCGGTTTCAGCTCGATCACTTTCATCACCTTTATGCTCTATGTTTCGGCGTTCACGTCGCCTTTGAAGCGCTTTGCGAGCTTCTTTGAGCAGTACATGATGGGCATGGCGGGCTTTACGCGCTTCCTTGAGATCCTCGATACCAAGAGCGAGATCACCGACCGTGAAGACGCGATCGAAGTGACCGATCTCAAAGGCAAGATCGAATTTGAGGACGTCAGCTTTGCGTACGAGGAAGGACAGAACGTGCTTTCCCACGTCAATCTGACGATCGAACCGGGCAAAAAGCTTGCTCTCGTCGGACCTTCCGGCGGAGGCAAAACGACCCTCTGCCACCTTCTGATGCGCTTCTATGACGTTACGGAAGGAACGATCAAGGTCGACGACGTCGACGTCCGCGACTATACGCAGGAATCGCTGCGCCGCAACATCGGCATCGTGCAGCAGGACGTGTTTCTGTTCGCGGGTTCCGTCCTTGAAAACATTCGCTACGGACGGCTTGACGCGACCGACGAGGAGGTTGTGCAGGCGGCGATCCGCGCGCATATTCACGACGAGATCATGCAGTTCCCCGATCAGTACCAGACCGAGGTCGGCGAACGCGGCGTGAAGCTCTCCGGCGGACAGAAGCAGCGCATTTCGATCGCGCGGCTGTTCCTCAAGAACCCGCCGATCCTGATCCTCGATGAGGCGACGTCGGCGCTCGATACCGTCACCGAGTACGATATTCAGAAGAGTTTCGACGATCTGTCCGAAGGCCGCACGACGCTGATCATCGCGCACCGTCTCTCCACGGTCCGCAACGCAGACGAGATCATCGTCATCGACGAACAGGGCATTCGAGAACGCGGATCGCACGACGAGCTCGTCGCACAGAACGGACTGTATGCGACCTTCTATCGCACCACGCTTCGCGATTAACGATGCGGATATATTGATATTCGATAATTTAATATTGACATTCAGCGATTATTTGGTATAATCAGGGAAAAGGAGGTTCGTATGAAACGCTTTTCCCTGATTCTTTCTTACGTATTCTGTGTGCTCGGATTCTTTGCAGTTATCGCGCTGTGCATTATTTTGCCGATCTCTGATATGCAAATGATCGCAAGCGCCGCAAACGCTCGTCAATGGTTCGTGTTTAACTGTATCCTCTCCTATCTGATCCTTGCGCTCGTTCTTTTTGCCGACGTTTTCCTCTTTATTCTCCTGCAAAACGTACGCAATGATCGCATCTTTACCACGCAAAGCGGAACGCTTCTCCGGCTCATCTCCTGGGCTTCTATCTTTGCGGGGCTGCTTGCTTTCCCTCTGACGTTTACGTTCTTATACAGCGCTCTGTTTGTTTCTTTTGTCGGGCTGTTTCTCGGCTTTGTGGTTCGTGTAGTCGGACAGGTCATTCGCCGCGGTACCGAACTGAAAGAAGAGAACGACGCAACGATCTGAGGTGGCGCTATGATTACCGTAAATCTAGATGTTATGATGGCAAAGCGCAAGATGTCGCTGAATACGCTGTCCGAAAAGGTCGGCATCACGCTTGCGAATCTGTCAATTCTGAAAAAC
>JAFZIH010000040.1 GCA_017554455.1 Clostridia bacterium
CGCTACGCTCATCATTCGAAACGGTGAAGTATATCAAAAAGCGATCGGTACCGGCGACGTCTGCGCGTTATATCGAAACGGAGAAATGGAAACGATCCGGAATTCGCAGGTAAGCATTAAGAGCATCATGAATAAAGACCCCTGGCAGGCATGGGAATTCGGTCCCGCTTTGCTCGACAGCAGCGGTAAGGCATACCGTTCTTTTGCGCAGACCGGTATCGGCGGAAGAAATCCACGCTGTGCGATCGGTTATTATGAGCCGGGACATTATTGTTTTGTTGTGGTGGATGGTCGACAGCGACATTTCTCAGTCGGCGTACTTCTCAGCGAGCTTGCGCAGTTGATGGAGTCCCTCGGCTGCAAACAGGCATTCAACCTCGACGGCGGCAACTCTGCTCATTTCTTCTGGAAAGATGAAATCCTGAATCAACCGAGCGGCGGCGGTCGTTCGGTTGCCGACATCATTTACGTTGCATATGAACCGTATCCCGAATCACGGTTCTACTGCGGAAAGGCAGGTCTATCGAAATGAAACGGTCTATCCTGATCATTATGTTTCTTTTTGCACTGTTTTTCTGCGCCTGCGGAGGGTTGAACTCTGCCGTTACGTCCACGCCCGCACCGACCGTATCCCCCGAGATCATCGCTGAGGATGAATTGGTCTTTATCACTCCCGTTCCGACCGATACGCCCGAACCGCCTACCCCGACGCCGGAGCCGACGCCCACGCCCACTCCTTCTCCCTCGCCTACTCCGACTCCCACGCCGGAGCCGGAAGGTCTGATCGGGTGGGTCGAAGGCGGATTTGTTCCGCGTGAGGAACAGTTTATGACCGAAACGGAATATGCCGGAGAAAACCTGCACTTTACCGTGTCCACAATCACCGACGACGAACTGTTCCACCACAAGCTGACCTACTACGTCACCGATATCTATCTGCGTGATATCCGATGCCTGCGCACGGCTGCGGCAAAGGATTTCAAGCCCTCATCCTCAAGCCGTGACTCCGTAGCCAGGATCGCCAAGCGTGAAGGCGCGCTCTTGGCGATCTCCGGCGATATGTTCAACGCGCATACGAATCGTTTTGTGATCCGAAACGGTGAAGTCTTTAACACCAAAACGCATGATAACTGGGAAATCTGTTTTCTGTATACGGATGGCACCTTTGAGCCGATGACTGTGGAAGCATATAAGAAAAACGGCCCGAGTAAAGAGGTCTGGCAGGCATGGGAATTCGGTCCCTCCCTTCTTGATGCGGACGGTCACGCGCTCAATAAGTTCCCGAACTCAAATGTCAAACCGCTCAATCCGCGCTGTGCGATCGGATATTACGAGCCGGGCCATTACTGCTTCGTTACGGTCGACGGCCGTCAGAAGCATTCCAAAGGGCTGGAGCTTTTCGAGCTTGCAAAGCTTATGGAAATGCTCAGCTGCAAGGCAGCGTTCAATCTTGACGGCGGCGGATCCGCATCCCTCTATTGGAACGGAGGCATCTACAGCAAGCCCAGCAACGGCGACCGCGACATGTCGGATATCGTCTACCTGATCGATTATGAAGCGGATGACGGCACCCCGTAACAAACAGCAGCGGCAGTTTTAAACCAAACTGCCGCTGTTTTTTTATATCCGCATCTCCATATATCTTCGATAAGTTGTAAAGCCGACCGCTTCATAAAACGCAAGCGCGCCGCTGTTGAATTCCCACATGTTGAGTTCGATCCGGTCATAGCCCTGCGTTTTTGCGTGTGACCGAATGAATGCGATCAGCTCCGTCGCGACGCCCGTCCTGCGATATGCCTCGTCCACGCAAAACTCATCAATATCAAGAAAGTCCCTTTCATACATAAACGGGTTTTCCGGCTTATGGATATGATGCAGTACTGCGAAACCGCAGAGTACGCCGTCCCGCTCGCAAATAACGATCTTCTGATCCGGATCACTGAAGATCGTATAAACGTGATTTGCGAGTTCCTCGGAAAAGCCCGGCTTGAAGATATCCGGTCTTCCTGCCACATGCAGATCGTTCACCTGTTTTCTGAGCTCGTTTACACGCTCCAATTCCGTTTCCTTTGCAAATCGAACATCCACGGTCTCTTACTCCCATCGTTTTTTATCATGATAGCAAAAGGCACCTGCAGCTGCAAGTGCCTTTTCTGGTCGAGGCGACTGGATTTGAACCAGCGGCCTTTTGGTCCCGAACCAAACGCGCTACCAAACTGCGCTACGCCTCGACATGGAGCCAAAGAGGGGACTCGGACCCCTGACCTACGCATTACGAGTGCGTCGCTCTACCGACTGAGCTACTTTGGCGGACCTTTTCTATTATAGGCAAAGGTCATTATTCTGTCAAGCATAATTTTCAACTTTTTCCATATATCTTTTGATCGTCGTGAAACGATACTTTTTTTCGTGACAATTTCGGTCGGCTATGGTATGATATGGAATCATATCACAGGAGAAGAAACGCAATGAAGCGTAATATCTTTCGAGCAGCGATTCTGTTGCTCTTTTCCGTTCTTTTGATCGCCTGCGGCAAAAACGAAAGCGGTGATCGCGCGCTTGAGCTTTCTGACGTCTGGGCGCTCGGTACGCGCTATCCGGTGAATTACAGTACCCTGACCTACGTTGTAACGTATCAGGTCAACGGCGAAACATTCTATCTCAAAGCATCACGCAACAGCAAGGAAACCGGCATGTCCAAAAATGTAAAGGAATCGCGCACGGAAGACGGCATCGTCTACGCGCTGTGCGAATTGAAAGCGACAGAAAAAGACAATACCGTGCTCAATTCGTACTACGAATGCTATACCGGCAGCTTCCGCTACTATATCGGACGCGAAGCCGACATATTCCGCATCGACAGCGTTCTTTCGATGGACGATGCGATCGCGCTGATCCATTCGCCGACCTCACCCAAGTCAGGAATCAAATTCTGCGATGCCGAATGGAACGCGCGATATCGCACCGACGCCTGCAATCTTGAGATCCTCATCCGAGCGGATGACAAAGGCGCTTTGATCAAAGGACTCTCCTCGGCCTTTGAGGCACAAACGGAAAACGGGGAAACTTACTATACCTCTTCTAAGGGCGGCGAGATCGTTTATTCGAACGGAGAGCATTCCGTCGAGATCCTGCAGGCAAACCGCGCAGGGCAATCCGCTCCAAACTATCTGACGCTGTCCGAATGCAAGGCGATCCTCGCATTGCTCGGCGACAATTAACGCCGGTTTTCGATCTTTTTCCTTTGAAAGGCGGTCTTTTGATAGCCGTAAGATCGTAAGCTGTTCCGACGATACGTTCATTTTATTCCGGAGGCGATACGCCTCCTTTTTTGTTGTCTTCTGATTCTACGACCATTTCCATATTATGACGCTTGTGTTCATATTATCGCAAATTTATCTCAATATTATCGGCGCATATTGATTTTGACATAAAACACCCCATTATACTTTACACCTTGTTCACATTTTGTTCAAGTCTTATTCATACTTTTATCGCTCTTTTTTGGCGTTTCCTTCATAAACTTTCGACAATTCTGACATATTTCTCCTTTATACTCTTAATCAGATACAAGAAAGGAGATTTTGTGATGAGTAACTTGGAAATGAAGAAATTGTATCGCCGGATCGAACGCGCTTCGCACCTTCGGTCGCATGTCTTTTACCGGAAGCTGGCTTCTCTGCTCTGCAGCTTATTTTGATCGGCGCAGCTGATCCTCCGCACGACTTTCACATTGTCGTGCGGCGGAATGTTTATTGTTTACGTTTGTATTTCGAGGTATATAAAAAGAAGCGGTTTTTTCCGCTTCTTTTTTGCTCTTATGATCAGTGTTCTATCATCCACGGCAGCGGGAGCGTAAACTCCTCATTTTTTTCATCGAACGGATAGTAATCCTCCCGATTATTCGGATCGTCAAACCGGTTGAAATCCTCTAAAAGCGGCGAATACGTCAGGTTATGCATTGTTCCCGCCGCTTCATCGATCTGCATCAGCCGGAGATACCCTCCCCCGCCATCCTGCAGCGACGCCTGATAATTGAACAGCATCTGATAGACGGTACGGTCTTCCCTGCCGTCTTTGTCGTCGTCGAACGATTCCGGGAAGCAATACGCGCCGTATTTATGTCCGCACAGCACCATATAGAGATTCGGCGACTTTGCAACGACCGAGTCATGCCATTTCTTGCCGTCCGCGGACAGCGTTAACTGCTTGGTATAGTAATCGTGCAGGCACAGCACGCCGACGCGCTCCGGATACTGTTTGAATACGTCCGATACCCATTGGATCGCTTTTTTCGTCGGACCGAATCCCATATACACGAACAGATACTCCGTTTCGCCGATCGTGAGGAGATCGTAATGTCCGCGATTGTTTTCAAAGCTTCCACCGTACCACGGCTTATCCTTGTACCGCTTTTCGCCGAAGCGTGCGCAGAACGTCTTGTAACCGATCGGGTCCAGCACGTCATGGTTGCCGGCAAGCACGCCGTTCGGAATGTTGTCGATCATCGTCTGCGCTTTGTCCGCAACGTCCCATTCGGATTCCAGATCTGTGTTGTGTACGAGATCGCCGGTATTGATGATATAGGCAAGATGCATTTCGTCGCTATGATCGCGCAGAAAAGACGTCATCGCATAATACGTCTCCGGAAACTTTTTGGAATAATGCTGCGGATCGCTCATCCACGCGATCGTATAAACGCCTTCTTCCGCAACGTATCGCTGCGGCGCCGGCGTCGGTTCTTCTGTCGGCTTTGCCGTCGGTTCTGCGATCGGCTCCGCAGTCGCCGGCGGCGTCGTCAGTACGGTCGCGGTCAGGATCGTTTCCTGCGGCTTCACCGCAGAGACGATGATGGTATCCTCCGCATCATACGTCGGCGAAGCGCTTTCCGACGGCTGTGCTGCGTTCTGCCCGCCGCAGCCGATCAGAAGCAGCAGTACCAACGTCCAAACCCACGCCACCCGAAAATGCCTCACGATGCTTCCTCCGAACAAGCTTTTCTGTATCGTACCACGATTGGAAAAGTCTGTCAAATCCGCTCCGATTCGTTTGAAGACGCGACGCGAAGGACAGACTATGGTTCGGAGGTGGTTCTCTTTGCAGAAAGTGGAGATCACGAATCTGGATACGTCGCGGCTTCCGCGTCTGAAGCCGGAAGAAATGCGCGTGCTTCTGGAACGCGCCAAATCAGGCGACGCTGAAGCGCGCGAACGCTTTATCTATTCGAATCTGCGGCTCGTCCTGTCCGTCGTACAGCGGTTTGCGGGTCGCAGCGAGCTTGCGGACGATCTGTTTCAGGTCGGATGCATCGGACTGATCAAGTCCGTGGACGGTTTCGATCTTTCGCAGAACGTGCGTTTTTCGACCTATGCGGTTCCGATGATCGCGGGAGAAATCCGACGGCATCTGCGTGATTACAGCGCCGTACGCGTGCCGCGCTCCATGCGCGATACAGCATATCGCGCCATGCAGGCAAAGCTTCACCTGACCGAAACGCTCTCGCGCGAACCCACTGTCGGTGAGATCGCAAAGGAACTCGGCATCAAAGAAGCGGAGGTTGTTTTTGCACTGGACGCGATTTCCGACCCTGTTTCCCTCTATGACCCCGTTTTCAACGCAGACGACGATACGATGTGCGTGCTCGATCAGATCTGCGATCCGAAGGACAGTGAGGACAAGCGGATCGATGCGATCGCGCTCAAAGAAGGAATTTCGCATCTCGGTGAACGTGACCGTAAGATCCTGAATCTCCGGTATTTCGCGTGCAAAACGCAGGTTGAAGTTTCAAAGGAGATCGGCATTTCTCAGGCGCAGGTGTCGCGTCTGGAAAAGAGTGCGTTGAGACAGCTTGAAAAATACGTTCGGTTATGACTGCATTCGTACGATTTCGCGCTTCAGCCGCTTCATGATCCGTTTTTCAAGGCGACTGATATAGCTTTGTGAGATGCCCATCGCATCCGCGACCTGCTTCTGCGTGCGTACCTGCCCGTTTTTGAGTCCGAAACGCATGTCAATGATGTCCCGTTCGCGATCCGTGAGTTTTTCGAGCGCTTTTTGAAGGAGTTCATGTTCGACCTCGTCCTCCATATCGCGGCTGACCACGTCGGGATCGGTGCCCAGAACGTCCGAAAGGAGCAGTTCATTTCCGTCCCAGTCCACGTTCAGCGGTTCATCGAAACTGACTTCCAGCTTTAATTTGGTCGTACGTCTCAGGTGCATCAGGATTTCATTCTCAATACAGCGCGACGCATACGTGGCAAGCTTGATCTTTTTTTCGGCTTTGAAGGTCTCGACCGCTTTGATCAGTCCGATCGTTCCGATGCTGATAAGGTCCTCTGTTTGCACACCGGTGTTTTCAAATTTTCGTGCGAGATAAACGACGAGGCGAAGATTATGGACGATCAGTTTGTCTTTCGCTTCCTTATCTGTCCCTGCAAGTGCGATGCACCGTGCCTCTTCCTCCGGATCGAGCGGCGGCGGAAGTCCTTCGTTTGCATGAACGTACCATAAGATATCGCGTCTGCCAATGCGCAGCCGCACGAGCAGGCGAGCCCAGATACGAGAAAGCCATGCGATCATTTCTTATCCTCCAATCATACGGTAAAAGGCATGCCGGCACGATCGCCTGCGCCTTTCCGATCGGCTCCGGCGACTGCACGCAGATACAGTCGACCGGCGCGTTTCCGAATGCGCAAAGCGTGACTGATTGCGGTCGCTCTCCGTACAGAACGCCGCTGCCGGAAAGCTTCATGAACGGCACGGGCAACGAAGGTCGATCGACGGTGCGGTCGATCAAGATGACCGGAAGACCCGTGATCGGTTCTTTGAGAAGATTCCCGCTGTCGATCAAAGCATCCAGTCGATACGTATGGGACGCGAGCCGGACCTCTACCTCCGTATGCATCGAGCGGTTCCGACGCGTTGTCAAAAGCGATCGGACGATCCGCGGCAGGCAAAGCGCCGCAAACGCCGAAAACAGCGCAGCACGGACCGGAACCGTCCCGACAAGCGTTCCGTCCGCATAGACGCTCCCGCCGAACAGCAGCGTCAAAAACATGGCAGCCCCGCCCGTCAGCGCCGCGGACAACAGCAGAAACGGCAGCGATCTCCATGCGCCTGCGCGTCTGAACAGCAGAAGCGACGCCGCAAGAAAGCTCGTGATCTTCAGCGGCGGCTCACGCAGTACCGTCCAGTAAAACAATGATACGAGCGCATAGATTGCGCCGAGCAGTGAAACGACGACAGTCGGAAGAATACGGATCCGCACGCCCATCCATGCAGCGGCGATCAGATATACGCAGCAATTCATCAGCGTGTTGTCGAGAAGGAACGGCTCGATCGTGATCTTCATGCGACGCTGATCACCATCACGGTCATATCGTCCGACCCGCCGCGTTGTTCGGCAAGTTTCAGAAGCGCTTCTCCGGTGTGCCGGTTTTCCCCGTCTGACATGCGGATCGCTTTCTCCATGCCCTCCGGCAGCACGTCCTGTACGCCGTCCGAACATAACACAATACGATCGTTGCGCTTGAGCTTCAGGCGGATCACACTCGGCTTTGCTTCCGCAAGGATCCCGCACGGCAGCGCTTCTCCCGTGATCGCGCTGATCTGTCCGTCCCGCATCAGATAGCTCGGTGGAGCGCCGTATTTCAATAACTCCGCCTCTCCGGTATTCAGATCGATCGAAACGGCATCAAGTGTCGCGTACGTTTCCGATTCGTTCTGCGCAAGCAGCATGCGATTTACGTTTTCGTAGACCAGCTCTCTCTGTACGCCGGCGTTGTACAGTCGAAACAGCAGACGGATCGCCGCTTCGCTTTCCATTCGCGCCTGTTGTCCCCTGCCCATTCCGTCCGACAGTGCAAAGCAAACGTAACCGCCCGGGATGCGGCATTCGCCGGTCGCGTCTCCGCTGACCGATTGATCCCGCTTCGTTCTGGATACCTGCATCTCCGCGTGCAGTTCGGCGTCCTGTTCGTAAACGAATGTTGCGCGGCTTTCATTCTGCGCGGCGCGGATGCAGCGAAGCCGGTATCCGCAGGACTGCTCGATCTCCCATTGGATCGCCGCATGCCGCGTTTTGATCGGGCGGCGGATGCTGACGGAGATCATTTCCGACCCGTCTGTTTCATACACATCAAGTGCGTCGACGTCATATCCCGCCTGCACAAGACGCTCGCGTATTTTTCGATCTGCAAACGACGTACTGCGGGAGCGGCTTCGCATCGCACGTGCATACGAACAGAGCGCCGCGCCTGCGCCCGAGAGCTGCCGTTCGGCAATGCCGGTCTGCATACACGCTTGTTTGTCCAGTGCATTACGGTTTACCGCCTGCTGATAGGACAACAAAACGGACGCGCAGAGATCGGAAAAATGTCTGCAGTTCTCGTCGATCGGACCGATCGGCTCCACGCGGCGTCCCTTCGCCGCTTCTTCGGCAAGCTCCTTGATCGCCTCCTGCATAGCATCCGGATCCCTCCAGCAGAGCCGCCGTACTTCGCATCCGCGACAGACCGTAAGCGCACCCTGCACCGTCCAGAGGTCTATCACATCATCTTCTTCCGGCTCGGTATGAAACATTCCGGAAAAGCCGCCGAGCAGCTTCCCCATCCGTTCGAGCTCCCGCGATACGCGATGCTCCGTCCGCTTTACGTTATCGGCAGCCGTCTGCTCCGTAAAGAGGCGCAGATCGACGCGGTTCCGGATCGATGCGACCCAGCTTTTCGGGATCAAGATGAAGAACAAAGCGCCGCAAAGGAGATTCGGGATCCCCGTCATGTACGGATTTATTGACGCGAAAGATCGGAACAGCAGTGCGGACAGCACAAACGCGCCGATGATGAGCGGCTTTCCCTTCTCCTGCAGCACAGAAGCCGTCAGCGCGCCGAGCGCAACGCTCCCGATCAGCATCGGATCACATCCGGTATACAGCGTCAGCATGACCGACCAAAGGATCCCCGCTGCCGCACCGGCAACGCTGCGGACCGAAACGGCGATCATCGTAAACAGCAGGATCAGCGTTACCGGAAGCGACCAGGCAAGAAACGCTGCGTCCGCCACGGAAAGCAGCAGCGCGCCGACGCCGAGCGCGACGGCAATCTGCTCAATATCCGTGATCCGGCGCGAGCGGCTGATTGTCTTGATCGTCAAAGCGATGCGACGAAAGCACATGGACGACAGCATGGTAACGGACAGTGAAACCAGTCCGTACAGGAGTTCCTCCGTTCCGTAAATCGCGGAGATCGGAAGCGTTGCGGCCATGCATGACACGAAGATAAGAAAGCGGACCGTGGGTCGGCATTTCTTTTTTGTCAGCAGAATGATTCGCGTGATCCCCCAATAGAGCAGCGCGGCGGAAACACCCTGCCAATACGGTTTTGACTCTGCAAACGCACCGAGAATGATCCCGCCGACGATCGCCGCCGGTTCAAATCCCGCAAGCTGCGTACCGAGCAGCAGTCCGAGCGCCAGCGGCGCGTGCAGATTATGGATCCGTACGCGGGAAAGCAGAAGCGCAAAAAGGAATCCGCCGACCATCACAGCCGTGCCGATCAATGTTTCCGTTCGGTTTTCCGTAACTTCGTTCTTTTTCCGCATACCCGCATCATACGGAATCATACCCGTGTTTGTGTGGTGCTCGCTGTCCCCTCTCCGCTCCATTCCGTCGCCCGGATCCGATCCGTTTTGATCGGAAGCGAAACCGTTCCCGCCGTTTCGATCCGATCTTGCATAATCATCTTGCCCCATGCTGTCGGATATGCTATAATGCAAAGCAGAAATCGGCGAACAATTCCTTATAGCCGTGCATCCGGGAGGGATCATTATGACAAAGATCATCGCATTTGAGGGCATCGACGGCACCGGCAAAAGCGTGCAGATGGCGCGTCTTTCCGATACGCTGAAAAGCCGCGGACTGAAGGTGAAGGAGATCTCCTTCCCCATGTACGATACGTTCTTCGGGGAAATGGTCGGACGGTATCTGTCCGCAAAGGACGGGATCGCGGCGAACACCGTCGACGGAAAGAGCATGGCGCTGTGGTTTGCGCTCGATCGGTTCGAGGCATTCAGGCACTTTGATTATTCCGACGCGGACGTGCTGCTGATCAACCGTTATGTGCTTTCGAACGCCGTCTATCAGAGCATCCGCGACATCGACCTCGACAAGCCGGATATCCTTGATTTCTGCCTTTCTCTCGAGCACGAGCATTTCGGCATTCCCGTGCCGGACCTGCATCTCGTTCTGGATATGGACACCGAAAACGCCGCGGAGAACGTAGACAAAAAGGGCTTCCGCGAATATATCGGCAATGCGCGCGACGTCTATGAAAGCATCGATTCGATCCAGACCCGCGCACGCAAAAAATATGCGGAATATGCACAGCGTATTCCGAACGTAAAGCTCGTCCTCTGCACGGAAAACGGCGTCCTTCTTCCGATCGACGAGATCGCAAAGCGCATCGAAGCGGTCGTGCTGCCGATGCTCGACCTCTGATCCCATTCATAACGCAAAAGCACACGGATCACTCCGTGTGCTTTAATCTTTTTATGCTATCAATATTCGCCGGAATAGGACTGGAAGCGTCTGACCTTTTCCGCGACCGCCTTGCCGGTCGGCGTCGTTGCAAGCCCGCCCTTTGCCGTTTCGCGATACTCCTTGCGGATATCTCTTCCGACCTGCAGCATCGCCGAAACGACCTCATCGAACGGGATCAAGCTCGTGATGCCGCAAAGTACCATATCCGCGCACAAAAGCGCGTTCGCAGCGCCAAGAGCGTTCCGCTTGATGCAGGGGCACTCGACAAGACCCGCGACCGGATCGCATACGAGTCCCATGATGTTCTTGATCGTGATCGCCGCCGCGTCCAGCGCTTGCTCGGGCGTGCCGCCCGAAAGCTCGACGATCGCTGCCGCCGCCATTGCGCTTGCGACGCCGGTCTCCGCCTGACAGCCGCCGTCCGCGCCAGAGATCGTCGCGTTCTGTGCAAAGAGCAGTCCGACCGCACCTGCCGTGAAAAGTCCTTGAATGAGCTGATCGTCGGTCCAATTGCGCTCCATGCCGCATTCGATCAAAACGCCCGGCAGGATACCGCTTGCGCCGGCTGTCGGCGCCGCGACGATGCGACCCATGGAGGAATTGACTTCGCAGACCGCCATCGCGCTCGCCGCCGCGCGGCAGGTATTGCCGCCGGAGAACGGATCGTATTTTGCGTACAGGAACAGCCGCCTCGCCTCTCCGCCGGACAGATGGGACACCGTCTCCACGTGCTCCTCAAGTCCGATCCGGACGGCTTCCCGCATGACCTCCAGATTTTTCCGCATTTCTTCCATGACGGTGTCGCGCATCATTTCCCCGCGCGAGACCTCGCGCCGGATCATTGCCTCCGCGATCGTGCAGTTCTCCGCCATGCAGTATTGGCAAAGAGACGCGCCGTTTTCAAATGCTTCCATCAACTGCATACCCGCTCCTCCTTATACCGCAAACATATCGGTGATCCCGCTGCAGAGCTGACGAATGATCGCCTGCATCTCCTTCGTAACGGGCGTATCGGTTTCGATACACATATAGGCGTCCCGCCCGCGTCCGTGGCGGAACACGCGCATAAACGCGATATTGACCTTCAGCTGCGCAAGCACCTGCGATACGATGGCAATGACGCCGGGCTCGTCTCTGTGACTGATGATCAGCGTCGGATAATCGCCGGAAAGCTCCACCGCCTGCTCGTTGATCTCAGTGATCAGAATGTTCCCGCCGCCGACCGAGCGCCCGACGACTTCCATCTTTCGGTCGTTAATATCAACAATCTCAATCTTGACCGTATTCGGATGATCGGCAGGCGCGTCGGAATAGGTGAACGCGACCTGCACGCCCTGATCCATGGCAAGCTCGTACGCGTGCGGAATCCGTTCGTCATCCGGCGAAAAGCCCAGGATGCCGCCGATCAGCGCCTTGTCCGTGCCATGCCCGCGTCCGGTCTCGGCAAATGAGCCGTAAAGTGTGAAGTGCACACGGCTGATCTCCGCGCCGATCAGTTTTCTCGCGATATACGCGATGCGTACCGCGCCTGCCGTATGGCTCGATGACGGTCCCGTCATGCGCGGACCGATGATGTCAAATACCGAAAAGTCTTCCATACTGCCCCTTTCCTATTATACAGAAAAAACCGAGCGTGTGCCCGGTTTTTCTCTATAAAACTTGCACACCCGTCCTTCGACCGCTTGCTCCGAGTGGACCCTCAACCGATGACTCCGCGCAGGTGACCCCGCGGCACATCGTACATTCCGCTTAGTGCTGCTTCCGTCAGGACCTGACACGGTTCACGGCGTGCGATTGCACGGGACCCGCGCATCAACGTTCCGTATTGAGACCGACCTCACAACAATTGGCCTCGGGACGGGGATTCGGCCTCGCTGTAGCGGATTGCGAGTACAGGGCACCGCTAACTCCCCGCTTAGTGCATTGCCTATTATAACCGCATCTTACGCTTTTTGCAAGAGGGAAATTGCGTAATCAAGTTCCGCACCGAACCGCTCGGATTCGGTCTCCCGAAGTTTCGAAAGATATGGCAGCGCGTCGGTTCTGCCGCGGTTTGCCGCAAGTACGATCGCCTGCCGCAAGAGACGTTTCGGCGCTGCAAGGTTTTTGCCGACGAGCTTCTCCGCTTCCCGGCGGTTTCCGCTAAGGATCGCAACCGGATCGAGAACCGATTTGACCTCGTCCGGAATCGGGATCGTTTCCTTCGGATTCTTCGGGCAGACCGTCTGACAGCACATGCAACCGAGAAGCTCCGACATCCACTCCATAGCATCCTGCGGGATCGGATCTCCTTCCAGATAGGAATGAACGCAGCGTGTCCAGTCGAACGCGTAATCTCCCTTTATCGCGCCGAAACAGACCTCCTGACACAGCCCGCAATGATCGCAGATCTCTTTGGGTTCACGGCGCGGCGTGTAGGCGACCGGCTCCGGCAATGCCAGCATTGCGCCCTGTACGTTAAAATACGTGCCGTACGGCTCGAGAAACAGCAATTGGTTATCCATGCGTGAACCAATGCCATAGGACGCAAGCTGCTCCCTGTACGGCGTCTCAGCGCGCTCCGCCCGAACCCCGTTCTCGTTCAGCGCCGCAAGGAGCCGTTTCATGGCGTGATACGCGCGGTTGCTTGCGGGATAGTAGGACGCGACGAGTGTTTCGTCATCATAGGGTGTATACGGATACACGCAGATGAGCACGGCGTTTGCCCATGGATAGAGCTCTCTCGGATCGTCCGCAAGCGGCGCCGTGTTCGGATGAAACACGCCATCGTTGCGATGGCGTGTCCAGTTCGTATAGGGGGCGACGGGAAGCAAAAAGCCCTCCGCGAAACCCGCGTTTTTAAGAAGTGCAAAAACGTCCGTCATGCTTCCTTTGCAAGCATCTCCTTGGTTTTCATGAGCCGCGAGGTGTTGCCGCGTTCGTTTTCTTCGAGCTTCATCTGGATATCGTGGATCGCGGCGTCGAACTGCGGGATCATGACATATTCAAGCGCGTTGACGCGGCGGCGTGTCTTTTCGATCTCGTCCGCCAATCTGCTCGTCGCCTTCTCGACCTCAGCAAGCTCCAGCATCAGCGGAAGGATCTCCGCAAGCGCCTGTACCGCGCCGTCGAGATCGGCGCCGGTCGTCGCAAAGCCATACGGATAGACGAAAGCGTCCTGCGTGTCAAGCGAAAGCTTCGGCACGGGAATCGACAGGATATTCTGCTTGCCCGCATCGACCTTGATCGCGCGCGCCGGATACATCAGCGCTTCTTCGATCTCGTTTCCGCTCATCATGGCGCGGGCAAGCACGAAGTTCTGCATCGCCTCGCCGAGCTTTTTCTCCGTTTCCTGACGCAGCGCCTTGTTTTTGCGCGCAAGAACGATGAAGCGGCGCACGAGCTCGTCTCGCTTATCCTTCATCATTTTGTGTCCGCGAATGGCGACGGTCCTGCGTTTTTTCAGGTTCGATAGCTCCATTCGCGTGGGCTTATACTGCAGCGCCACGGCTTACGCCTCCTCGTAGTATTTTTCGATATAGACGTCCTTGATACGCTTGAGCTCGGACTTCGGCAGGATCCTTAAAAGTACCCAGCCGAGATTCAGCGTTTCCTCGATCGAACGGTTCGTGTAGTAGCCCTGCGAAACGTAGCGCGCCTCGAATTCATCCGCGAACTTTGCGTAGAGCTTATCCGTATCGGACAGCGCCGCGTCACCCAGAATGACCGCAAGTTCCTTTGCGTCCTTGCCGCGCGAATATGCCGAGAACAGCTGGTTCATCGTGTCCGCGTGGTCCTCGCGCGTCTTGCCCTTGCCGATACCTTTGTCCTTCAGACGGCTCAGCGACGGAAGAACGTTGATCGGCGGGGTCAGACCTTTGCGGTACAGTTCGCGGGAAAGAATGATCTGTCCCTCCGTGATGTAGCCCGTGAGGTCCGGGATCGGGTGGGTCACGTCGTCTTCCGGCATGGACAGGATCGGGATCATCGTGATCGAGCCCTTGTTGCCGCGGATACGGCCCGCGCGCTCGTACATCGTCGCAAGGTCGGTATACATGTAGCCCGGATAACCGCGTCGACCGGGGACCTCTTTACGTGCGGCGGAAACCTCACGAAGCGCTTCCGCGTAGTTCGTGATGTCCGTGATGATGACGAGCACATGCATACCGAGATCGTACGCGAGATACTCCGCGGCGGTGATCGCCATACGCGGCGTGGAAATACGCTCGATTGCCGGGTCGTTCGCGAGGTTGATGAACGTGACCGTACGCTCAATCGCGCCGGTCTCACGGAAGTCGTTGATGAAGAAGTCCGCTTCCTCGAACATGATGCCGACCGCGGCAAAGACGACCGCGAACTTTTCGTCGCTGCCGAGGACCTTCGCCTGACGCGCGATCTGCGCCGCGAGGTTCGCGTGCGGAAGACCGCTGCCGGAAAACACCGGGAGCTTCTGTCCGCGGACGAGCGTGTTCAATCCGTCGATTGCGGAGATGCCCGTCTGAATGAACTCGGACGGATAGTCGCGCGCGGCGGGATTCATTGCCGTGCCGTTGATGTCCAGATGCTTTTCCGCGATCAGCGCGGGACCGCCGTCCTTCGGCTTGCCCATGCCGTCGAAGACGCGGCCGAGCATATCGGGCGCAACGTCGAGCTCGATGGAGTGACCGAGGAAACGTGCTTTGCTGTCGGAAATACGCAGGCCCTGTGAGCCCTCAAAAAGCTGCACCATGGCCTTGTCGCCGTTGATCTCGAGGACGCGGCCGCGGCGGATCGTTCCGTCCGCCTGTTCGATCTCGACCAGCTCGTCGTACTTGACGCCTTCGACGTCCTTGACCAGCATCAGCGGGCCGACGACCTCGGAAATGGTACGATATTCTTTACGCATCAGAACTGTCCTCCTTCCGTCAGCGCCGTGATCTGTTCGGTCATATCCTTCATGATCGCGTTGTACTCGTCCTCTGCCTCCGCTTCGGGCACGTATTTCAATCTGCCGATGCGCTCGCGGACCGGAAGAGAAAGCAGCGCCTTGAACGAAGCGTCCTTGTCGAGCGCTTCGAGGTTCTTTTCGTAGTTGGTCATAATCGCCTTGAGCATCATGAACTGCTTCTTCGGCGAGGTGTATGTGTCGGTCTCGTGGAACGCGTTCTGGTGCAGATAGTCCTCACGGATGCTGCGCGCCGCTTCGAGCGTCAGACGGTCCTTGAAGGACAGCGCGTCAATACCGACAAGACGGACGATCTCGTCGAGCTCGCTCTCGACCTGCAGAAGGTGCATGGTGCGGGACACGAGATTTGACCACTCCGTATTGACCTGGTTGTTGAACCACGGGGACAGACGGTCCTGATACAGTGAATAGGACTGCAGCCAGTCGATTGCCGGGAAGTGACGCGCGTACGCAAGCTTGGAGGAAAGTCCCCAGTAGACCTTGACGATGCGCAGCGTTGCCTGCGAGACGGGCTCCGAAATATCGCCGCCCGGCGGGGAAACCGCGCCGATCGCCGTGACCGCGCCGAGCCTTCCCTCGCTGCCGAGCGTCTTCACGCTGCCTGCGCGCTCATAGAACTCCGCAAGACGGGAGGAAAGATACGCCGGGTAGCCCTCTTCACCGGGCATCTCTTCGAGACGACCGGACATTTCGCGGAGTGCTTCCGCCCAGCGGCTCGTGGAGTCCGCCATGATCGCGACTTTATAGCCCATGTCGCGGAAGTATTCCGCGATCGTGATACCCGTGTAAATGGACGCTTCCCGTGCTGCGACCGGCATGTCGGACGTGTTCGCGATGAGCACCGTACGCTTCATCAGCGACAGACCCGTGCGCGGGTCCTTGAGCTCCGGGAACTCCATCAGAACGTCGGTCATCTCGTTGCCGCGTTCGCCGCAGCCAACGTAGACGATGATGTCCGCGTCCGCCCACTTTGCGAGCTGATGCTGTACGACGGTCTTGCCGCTGCCGAACGGACCGGGAACCGCCGCGACGCCGCCCTTTGCGACCGGGAACAGCGTGTCAATGACGCGCTGACCGGTGATCATCGGCTCATTCGGCGCGAGCTTTTCCGCATACGGTCTGCCGCGTCTTACCGGCCACTTCTGGAGCATCGGGATCTCGATCTCCTTGCCGTCCTTTTCGAGCTTTGCGATCGGCGTGACGACGTTCGCGTCGCCTTCGAAGATCCACGTGAGCTTGCCGGACACGTTCGGCGGAACCATGATCTTATGCAGGACCGCTTCGGTCTCCTGCACGGTACCGAGCACGTCGCCGCCCGTGACCTCGTCGCCGACTTTTGCCGTCGGAACGAAATGCCAGAGCTTTTCGTGATCCAGCGAATCAACGGTGATACCGCGCGTGATGCGGTCGCCCGCCTGCTCGCGGATCTTGTTCAGCGGACGCTGAATGCCGTCGTAGATGGATTCGATGAGACCCGGCGCAAGCTCGACCGAAAGCGGCGCGCCGGTCGAATAGACCGGTTCGCCGGGACCGATGCCGCCGGTTTCCTCGTAAACCTGAATGGACGCCTTATCCTCGCGCAATTCGATGACTTCGCCGATCAGATGCTTGTCGGATACGCGGACGACGTCGAACATCTGCACGTCACCCATGCCGCTTGCCACGATCAACGGCCCCGAAACCTTTACGATAGTACCTTGCATACTCTTTCTCCTGTTATGAATTGCTCAAAATATCCAGACCGACCGCCTTTTCGACGTTGTCCTTGATCGCCTGCATGCCGATCCCCTGCGTTCCGGACGCGTCCGGGATCGGAATGATCGCCGGATACGGTTCGCTTTGGAATTCACGGATCGTTTCGTCGCAGGCGGGATAATACGTTTCCGTCACGTACACGACGGCATACCCCGTCCGTGCCAGACGGTGCAGCGTTCTGTTTGCCGTCTCGCCGTCCGTCACGTCATATACCTCGATCCCGACCGCCTTGAACAGCAAAACGGAATCCCTGTCGCCGATCACGGCGCACTTACCGTTCGCCATACAGTTTCACCAACCTTTCGCGTATCACGCTGTCAGCAAGGCCGTTGCGTTTTCCCGTGATGATCAGACGCACGGCTCTCCCCTCGCGTTCCTTCGCAAGATAATAGCCGATGATCGGATAGATCGTTTCGCTTTCGTACTTGTGCACCGAAAGCAGTGAGACCAAATAGTTGTCCCGCGCCTTTTCAAGCTCCGCGATGCTGCCCGTCCGCAGCATGGCGTTGAGACCCGCAAGCAGCGCTTCCGGACATACACTCTTTCCGAGGACCTTGTTCAGCGAATCGAACGAAAGCTCGTACGAGTTGTAAAGATCGACATACTTGACGCCGCCTTCCGGAAGAATGACCTCGTCGAGCGTTTCGATGGACGCGCCCATGGCGCGAAGCCGCAGGAACGTCAGAACGTTGTCGAAGTCCGCCATCGCACGGAAATACTGCGAAAAGACCGGATGCTTTTCCGATTGCTTCAGCGCGTGCGCAAGATACGCACGGTCGAGCGCGACCGAGATCTTCTGCGGTTCAACATGGATCTCCAACCGTTTTTCCAAAGCGTTCAGCGCGTCGCAGAGGATCTCCGGCAGCGCGCCGTACTGCTTATCCTTGACGTAGGCGGTCAGCGTTTCACGATCAAACAGCCCGCCGGGCGTAAATGCGATCTCGCTCTGGTTCAGAAGCCGTGCCTTGAGAAGCACTTTCAGGTTCTGCACATCTGCACGGAGCAGGTATAGATCCGTGATCGCGGGGTTTGGGGAAAGTTCTCTGACCTCCTGCATCGCATCGGTCATTTCCCGTTCGATCATCCGCTCGACATCCGCTTCCGTTGCGTCGGATAAGCTGCCGTAGCGAACGTCGGACAACGCGCGCATCGCATCCGAAGCGGTACCGTCCAGCATGCGCTGGATCGTCTGCGGCTCGATGAGCCGCTTATTCAGCGCGGACAGTCTCGCACATGCGTATGCGTAACTCGGTTGCGGCATAGCTTTCTCCTCTCTTACCGGAATAGGATCTTTGCGACGTTCGTTTCCTCCGCGTCGCGAAGCTCACGCAGGATCGCTTTCATCGAGCAGTCCTTCTCGTAACCGTCGCCGTACAGAATGAAGCCAGCTTCTGCGTTCGCGTCCTTTTCGGACAGCTTCACGGTAAACGGCAGCGCGGCGATCACGATTCTCAGCACTTCGCGATCGACCGCCGCAGGCGCGACGACGTCGTTTTCCTTCGCTTCTTTCTGAAGGATCGAACGGAACAGCGCTTCGCGCTTCTCATTGGACAGCGCAAGCATTCTCTGATACGCCTCGGTGAACACGCTGTCGATGAGCGTGCGCTTTGCGCGAAGCGTTTCCTTGCGTCCGTCGAGTTCTGCGCGCGTACGGCAGCCGTTCAGGATCACGCTGATCTGCTGCTTGCGTTCTCTTTCCGTCTGCTCGGCTTTCTTGGCGATCTCTGCGTCCCGGGATTCACGGATGCCGCTTGCGGATGCCTCCGCGTCGGCAAGGATCTTATCGGCCGCTTCTTTTGCGTCCGCAATGATCCTGTCGATGAGGTTTGCTGCACTCTCGTTTCCCATACCGTGCCTCGTTTCTTACATGATGCCGAAGACGAGCAGGAAGGAGATGAGCAGAGACAGAACGGCGTAGGTCTCGACCATGATCGCCATGACCATGCCCTTACCGCTTTCGGTGGGCTTCTTTGCCACCATGTTGATGCCGGCGACGGCGACTCTGCCCTGATAGATTGCGGAGATCAGACCGCCGAACGCGATGGGAAGACTTGCCAGGAAGAAACGGATCCCGAGCGCGGTGTTTGCCGAAAGCGCCGCAAGCTTCGCTGCATCGCCCATCAGACCGGAATTGCTCATGATAACGATGGCGATCAGCAGGCCGTAGATGCCCTGCGTACCGGGAAGAAGCTGCAGAAGCAGGCACTTACCGGACAGATCCGGATTCTCAGAAACGACGCCCGCAGACGCCTGACCCGTGATACCGACGCCGATCGCGGAACCGATACCTGCCATCAATGCTGCAATGACCGCACCAGCGGTGGCCCAAATTGCACCCCAATTCATGTTGTTTGTTTCTCCTTTACCTTATTGGATTTTTTATTTTGTTACCTGAACGTGTTTTGTGTTATAGGAAAGCGGTCGGAATTCCTTTCCGCCGGATTCATAGAACTTCCCGTAGAACTCGACGTACTGCAATCTCGCACAATGCACGAACGCGCCGAGCGCGTTGATCGCGACGTTGAACGTGTGCAGCAGCACGAGCAGTACGATGCTGCCGATCACGCCGACGACCTTCATGACGGGATTCGAAGCACCTGCAAGCATGCTGCAGAGCATGTTGAAGACCTGTCCGATGACGCCGGTCGCAATGCCGAGCGCGAACAGACGCGCATAGGACAGGATATCCGCCAGGACGCTCGTGACGTCGTACAATCCGCCGAGTCCGCTCGTCAGCCGTTTCAGCGGGTTCTTCTTTCCCCTGCCCTTGAACAGAACGACCAGCAGCGCGCCGACGCCTGCCGCGATCAGCGCGGGCATGGTGACGGACTTCGGCAGGGGGATCGTGAATCCCGCCATATTTGCGATCGCGGGGAAAAATCCGACGACCAAGCCGAGCGTGATCAGTACCCATGAGATCTGATCGAAGATCGCGCTTTGCCAGTCTCCCTGACGGAATTTGTCATACGCGCCGACAAGGAAGCCCGCAACGATATGCAGAATGCCGAGCCCGAAGCAAAGACCGAGCATGATCATCGGATTGCTCATGGGATCGAGCAGCATCGGGAAGATGCCGAGCTTTTCAAAGAGCTGTGAGATCTGATCGAAGACGCCGCCGAGCGCGATCGTCGACGCCGACGCCTTGGTGATGCCGAAGAACGAGCCGGTGAGAACGCCCCAAATGATCGTGGAGAGCCCGCCCCAGAACAGCACGCGGGAAATGCCCGCACTCATGCCGGTCGGCTTTTTCTTTTTGATGTAAAGCCACGACCCGAGCATCAGCAGGATGCCGTAGCCCGTATCGGAAAGCATCAGACCGAACAGCAGGATATAGAACGGCGTCATGTACGGCGTACCGTCGATCGTGCCGTATGCGGGACGCGAATACAGCGTCTGCACCTCTTCGAACGGCTTGACGAAATTGCTGTTCTTGACGACGGACGGCGGCTCCTCGCCCTCGATCGGATCGCGCGTCTCAAAGCTGTACGCGTCGGTGACATCTTTGATCGTCTGCTCGGTCTTTTCGACCTCGTCCTCTCTCACCCAGCCCTCAAGCACGAACGCGTGCGTTGTATAGGAGAGATCGCCCCGTGCGGAAAGCCGGTCCGCATCAATCGTTTCGGCGTCAAGAGCGTTCTGCAGCGTCTCCATCGAATCGCCGTGCGCTTCGAGCTGCTTCTGCGTTTCGGCATACTGTTCGTCGATCTCGGCGATCCTGCGGTCGAGCGATTCGATCGCCTCGCGCGGGGTTCCCGCAAGCTTCGGGAATACGTAATCCTGCCAGTCGATCGTCTTCAGGAAGTTCTGCACGGCGCGCGTGTCGTCCTCCCTGCATGCGAGGATCGTCGGGACCGTCGCGCTTTCATTCAACAGCTCGGCTTCGAGGTATTCCTGTTCCTTTACGCGCTGCACGTCCTTCGAAGCGCAAAGCCCGATGAAGTAATGGACGCGCGAGGTGTTTTTGACGGAATCCATCGGCACGGTCAGCGCGGTCCACGGTTCGAGCGAGGCGCGCACGGAAATCGCCTTCTCGCGCTCCGCGAGAAGACGCGCCTGCGTATGCGTCAGCTTCTCGATCTCCTCCGTCGTCTTTTCGGCGGCGGGAACGTATTCCCGGATGCCTGAAAGCGTCATTTCGCGCTTTTGCGGACTCAGAAAGCCCGCTTTCTTCGCGTATGGCTTGACGGCGCTGATGGATTCGGCAAGCCGCTGGATGCGCGCGTTGATCGCGTCCGCTTCCCCGTTCTGCGCATCGCCGTCGGCAAGGCGGATGATCTCCACGGTGCCGGCTTTCTGCAGCGCGTCGAGGATGGCGTCCTGATCCGATTTCAGCGCGACCAGTGACAGGCGCTTCATCGCTACGATCATAGCGTTTCTTCAATCCTTTCCATCAAATATGCGATCGCTTCGGGGACGTTCCGCTCCGCAGCGCCGATCAGCTTCTGCGTTTCCGCTCTCGCCTTGTCGGTCACGTCGGTCGCCATCGCTTCCCCGTCCTCCTGCGCCTGACGAAGCATTTCCGCCGTATGGGTGCGCTCGGATTCCGCCGCCGCGGCGATCGCTTCATCCGCGTCGGTCCGTTCCTTTGCAACGCGTTCCCTTGCGGTGCGGTTGGCTTCCTCGAGGATCGCGTCGGCACGGGACTCCGCTTCCGCGATCCGTTCCATGATACTTGTCATACGCTTCTCCGTTTCGAATGGTTATTTCGTGCCGAACAGACGATCGCCCGCATCACCGAGGCCCGGGACGATATAGCCGTGCTCGTTCAGCTTCTGGTCGATGCACGCAACGTAGATATCCACGTCGTCATAGACCTTGCGGATCGCTTCGATGCCTTCCGGAGCAGCCAGCAGATTGACAAGGCGGATGCTCTTCGCGCCGCCCTCCTTGAGCACGCGGATGCCCTCGATCGCGGAATTGCCCGTCGCCAGCATCGGGTCGACCAGGATCGCATCACGTTCCTCGATGTCGTACGGAAGTTTGCAGTAATAGCTGGTCGGCTTCAGCGTATCGGGATTGCGGTACATGCCGATGTGACCCATCTTCGCGCTCGGGATCAGGTTCATCATGCCGTCTGCCATACCGAGACCCGCGCGCAGGATCGGGACGATCGCGATCTTTTCGTTTGCGAGCACCTTGAACGTGCTCTTGCAGATCGGCGTTTCGATCTCTGTGTCGACGAGCGGCAGGTCACGCGTGACCTCATAGCACATCAGCATCGCAAGCTCGCTGACGAGCTCGCGAAATTCCTTGTTGCTCGTGTTCTTGTCGCGAAGTTTACTGAGTTTGTGCTGTACAAGAGGATGGTCGATTACGGTTACTTTCATACTTGCTCCTTCCCCGCCTCATAAGCGGTAATGATTCCGATCCGTCTCGCATGCCTGCCGCCCTCGAATTCGGTCGACAGCCATACGTCGGTGATTTCCAATGTCAAAGAGAGCGGAATGATTCCCGCTCCCATTGCCAAAACATTTGAATCGTTGTGTCTTCTTGTCAACTCCGCGGACTTGAGATCGCCGCAAAGCGCGCAGCGGATCCCGCGGACCTTGTTTGCCGCGATGGACATACCGATGCCGGTCGTACAGATCACGATGCCGCGATCGACTTTGCCGTCGCGCACGAGCTCCGCAGCCGCGATGCCGAATTCGGGATAATCGACGCTTTCGGTGCCGAAACAACCGCAGTCGATCACTTCATGTCCCTGCGAGATAAGATGCTCTTTGACGGCTTCCTTATACGCGAAGCCGCCGTGGTCGGATCCGATAGACAATTTCACAGATGTTCGTACCTCCTCCGATCATTCCAAATGATTATATCAAATTTACCTCCGTTTGTACAGAGGCGATTTTCAACTTTTTCGGAACGCGGTCAGACCGTTTCGCGTGAAAAGCCCGCCGCGCGCAGAAGCCGGTTCATAAACGCAAGCCCCGTCTCCTTTGTGTCGATCCCCTCCGCAAGGATCACGTCGCAATGCTCGCCGACGTCCCGTAAAAGCCGGAACAGGTTCGCGCAGAGCGTTTCCGGCTCGTCCCGGTCGCCGAGCGAATACGCATTCAGATTCCGGTAACTTGCCATCGTCTGTTCCGTGCCGAGGATCGCTACGGTCTTGCCTTCGCCTTCGTATTCGTAATACAGCACGCGGATGCGCTTTGCCGCGGGCCTCGGCTCGCCTTCGACAACATGCACCTCGGCGTCCGGCGCGTAATGCTTATACTTCATGCCGGGCGACGCGGCGACTTCACGCTCGCCGAGCGGATTCAGAATACTCGGCGCTAAGCGCACCGGTCCGATGATCGCTTCGAGCATTTCGCGCGTGATCGCGCCGGGCCGCAGGATCGTCGGATCGCCGACCAATGACAGCACGGTCGATTCTACACCGTATTTGCACGGGCCGCCGTCCAGGATCAGCGGAATGCGTCCGTCCATGTCTTCGAGCACGTGTTCCGCGGTCGTCGGACTCGGCCTGCCCGAGCGGTTCGCACTCGGCGCAGCGATCGGTACACCAGATTTCTGGATCAGAAGCCGCGCGGTCTTATCGGACGGCATGCGCACCGCGACGGTCTCGAGCCCTGCCGTCACTTCATACGGGACCTCGTCCGCCTTGTTGAAGATCAGCGTCAGCGGCCCGGGCCAGAACGTATCCATCAGCGTATTCGCAAGCTTCGGCACGTGCGCCCACAAAAGCTTCACGTCGCTCTTTTTCGCGATATGCAGGATCAGCGGGTTGTCGTTCGGGCGGCCTTTTGCTTCGAAAATACGGTTGACCGCTTCCCCGTCCATGCCGTTTGCGCCGAGCCCGTAGACCGTTTCGGTCGGGAACGCGACGAGCCCGCCGTCCTGAATGATCTGCGCGCCGAGCGTCGTTCCGGCGTCCTCCTGCCGGATGGTCTGAATAACCTCTGTCTTCATGCGTCCGCCTCCCCCGAAAGCTTCGCCGCGCGCTCCGCGACGGTCAAGGCGTCGATCATTTCATCCATGTCGCCGTCGAGAAACTGCTCGAGCTTATAAAGCGTCAGCCCGATGCGGTGATCGGTCACGCGGCTCTGCGGAAAATTATAGGTACGGATGCGCTCGCTGCGGTCGCCGCTGCCGACCATGCTCTTTTTCTGGTCTGCAAGCTGCGCGTGCTGTTCGGACGCAAAGTGCTCGTAAAGGCGGCTCTTCAGGAGCCGCATCGCCTGTTCTTTATTCTGCAGCTGGCTGCGTTCGTTCTGGCACGCGACCACGATGCCGGTCGGGATATGCGTGATACGGATCGCGGAGGACGTCTTGTTGACGTGCTGTCCGCCCGCGCCGCTCGAGCGGTACGTATCGATGCGCAGATCGGAATCCTTGATTTCGATATGAATGTCGTCGACCTCCGGCATAACGGCGACCGTCGCCGCGCTCGTGTGGATGCGCCCCTGCGATTCGGTCTCGGGCACGCGCTGCACGCGGTGCACGCCGCCTTCAAATTTCAGCCGCGCGTACGCACCGCGCTTGCCCGAAACGGACAGGATGATCTCCTTGACGCCGCCGAGCTCGGTGACGTTTTCGGACAGCGTTTCGGTCTTGAACCCGTTGCGTTCCGCATAACGCAGATACATGCGCAGAAGGTCTGCGCCGAACAGCGACGCCTCGTCGCCGCCTGTGCCCGCGCGGATCTCGAGGATCACGCCGCGGTCGTCGTTCTCGTCCTTCGGCAAAAGCAGCGCTTTGAGCTCGTTTTCCTGCTCCGCAAGCGAAGCGTTCAGTGCCGCAAGCTCCTCCTCGGCGAGCGCTTTCATCTCCGCGTCCGGCTGTTCCGAAAGCAGCGCAAGGCAGTCGTCGCGTTCGCGTTCGGTCTCCATGTACCGATCGTACGCCGCGACGATCTCGGAAAGCTCCGCATGCTCGCGCGAAAGCGAGGTATATGCCTCGCGGTCGTTTGCCGCATCCGGCTTTGACAGCGCTTCCGTCAGAGCGTTATATCGTTCTTTGCACTTTTTCAGTTTCTCAATCATCGTTCCTTACCACGATCACGCGCGGTCGTCCGCCGTAATCCTCGATGCATTCGCTGTTTGCAAACAGCGCTTCGACCGCTTCCCTCTGCGTGTAGCCGATCTCCAGAAGCAATGCGCCGCCGGGTCTCAAAAAATGCCGGTAATCCTTTGCGATCCGCCGGTAAAAATCCATTCCGTCCTTTCCGCCGTACAGCGCAAGCGCCGGTTCAAAACGTAAGCTCTCGTCCCGCGCGTCTATTTCCGCTTGGCTGAGATACGGCGGATTCGATACGATCAGATCGAACGTCCCCTCGACGCTGTCAAACAGATCGCTCTGCACGGTCCGAACGGAAACGCCGTTCCGCCGTGCGTTGCGTTCGGTCATCGAAAGCGCGTCCGAGCTGATATCCGCGGCGGTGACGTGCGCGCCGCCCAACGCGGCAAGGGTGATCCCGATGCAGCCGCTTCCGCAGCAGAGATCGAGCACGTCGCGTTTGTCTTCCGACAACAGCGAAAGCGCCGTTTCTGCGAGCCGTTCCGTGTCAGGACGCGGGATCAATACGGTCTCATCCACGTAAAACGGCAGCCCGTAAAATTCCCATTCGCCGAGCACGTATTGCAGCGGCTCTCCTGAAAGACGGCGTTCGATCAGCGGTTCCAGAAGCTTTGCGTCCGTCTCCGAAAGTTCCTGATACGGCGAATGGAAGCCGCTTGCGCGAAGCAGAAAAACCGCTTCCGTGCGCGCGTCCTCGCCCGCGACCGGCTTTAAAAGCTCCGCGATCTTCTGTTCCGCTTTGCGAACGATCATGCGTCCGTTTCCTCTTTGTTATCATCGGACGGCAGCGCTTTTTCCGGCGTCTCCTGTTTTTGTGCGGCCGCCTTTTCGTCGAATTCCAGATCTCCTTTCGGCGGATGCAGCGCAAGCTCGAACGATGCGATCGCAACCTCGAGCATGTCCGCGGTCGGTTCCTTGGTCGTCAGATGCTGCAGCGCAAGGCCCGGCGCGCGCGCGATACGGCAAGCGAGATTGTCGCGTTTTGCCGCCGCTTTCAGTACCTCATAGGAGATGCCCGCGATCGGCAGGATCAGCACGATGCGCGCGATGCGGAACAGAAGCCGGTTCAGTCCGCTTGCGTCATGCCATGCGGTGAATCCCGGGATCAGCGTGCACAGCGCGGATACGACGGTCGTAACGACGATCGAGACTGCCATGGTCAGAAACAGATAGTTCGTTCCGCAGCGCGGATGCAGGCGCGTGCACTTCGCCGCGTTCTCCGGCGTCATCGGAAGCTCCGCCTCATAGCAGGCGATCGTTTTGTGCTCCGCGCCGTGATACATGAACACGCGCTTGATATCCTTGATCTTGGAGATGCCGTAGATATACAGCAAAAAAATGATCAATCGGACAAGTCCCTGCACGACGGCGCTCCAGACCGCACTCATTTTGCCGAAGATCAGCTCGAGCAGCGAGACGATCCCGATCGGCAGCAGAAAGAACAGCCCGACCGCAAGAACGAGCGCAAGGATGATCGCGACCCACTTCACCACGTCCATTGCGGACTTATCAAAGCGCTTCGCAAGCCATTTTTCGAACTTCGACGGCTCCTCCTCTTCCTCGCCGAGCATTTCCGCCGCTCGAGTCGTGATGTTCATGCCGTCGGACAGCGCGCCGAAAAAAGCGTAAACGCCGCGCACGACCGGCCACGTCGGAAACGAGCCCTTTTTATATCTGGTCCTTTTATGGTGAAATTCCTTCGCAAGCGAGCCGTCGCTGCGGCGCACGACCAGCGCCGTGCCCTTCTCGGAGCGCATCATAACGCCCTCGATCACTGCCTGCCCGCCGATATCCGTTCGTTTCATTGGTTTCTTCCTCGGTCATAAACTCTCAATTTATAAACATACCACAAATCCGATCCGGTTGCAATGCCGTTTCACACGTTTTCACGATTCGGTTTGCCCTGCGGCATGACGAAACGGCATTTTTGCATATCCACTCTGCCGTCCCTTAGAAACGGGACGCCTTCTTTTTTAAGCAGCATTTTCCTTATCGGCGCGAAATCCCCACCCGTGATCGTGCCGTCCGCCATCACCACGCGATGCCACGGCAGATCGTCCGGGCACGCGCGCATTGCGAAGCCCACGAACCGCGCGCGGCGCGGATACCCAATCACCTTCGCGATATCGCCGTAGCTTATCACTTTGCCGTACGGGATCAAAGCGACGATGGTGTAAACCTGTTGGAAAAAAGAATCCGCCATATCAACCAAACACCGCCTGATAGAACGCTTCCGCCGACGCAAAGACCGGCACGCCGCAGCCAAGCAGAACGGACCTGTCCTGATGTCCGTCTTCGAGGAGCGCGCAGCGGCATCCGACGGCGTTCGCGACCTCGACGTCGTGATCCGTATCGCCGACAAACAGCGCGTCGCTCAGGTCGATGCCGCATTTTACGATATAGTCCTTTGCGCGTTGCACCTTCGAATGTCCCAGAATATCGTCCTGTCCGAGGATCTCCGAAAAGTACGGTGTAACGCCGAACCGGGTCGCCTGTTCGACAAGATCGTCCTGCTGCGTCAGAGAAAGAAGCGTTTGTTTTACGCCGCGCTTTTCAATCGCGTTCAGAACGTCCGTCACGCCTTTCCGCAGCGGGCAGTACACAAACCGCGCACGATAGCGTTCCATAAAGATCTCCGAGATCGTTTCAAAGCTTTCGGTTTCAAACGTATATCCCATCATTTCATAATACGCCCGGATCGGAAACGAAAAATGCGAAAGATACCATGCCTTTGTGATCTCCGTCATGCCGCGTTCCCGCAACAGTTCGTTTTCAAGCGCAAGGCAAAGGTCGGCGTCGTCTATGATCGTTCCGTTCCAGTCCCAGATCAGAAGCTTCGGCTGCATGATCTTTTTCTCCGTTCGGATTTTTCGTTATTTTATCATGTTTCCGACCGTCCCGCAAGCGCTGAGAATTTTTACTTGCGCCGGCGCGCCTTTCGCAGTATAATAAAATTGAAAGAAAATGGTTTATCGGAGGATCATCCATGGCAAATAAAACGACCGCGAAAAAGAAAGCGCCTGCAAAGAGCAGCGCGAAGAAGCCCGCGGCACCAACCAGGAATACAGCAAAGAACACGTCAAAAAGCGCCTCTGGCAAGAATACGTCCGAGAAACGTGCGCCGCACGCCGGCATTGAGATCTTCGGCATTGCTCTGATCGCGCTCGGTGTTCTGTTCGCCGTTTATGTATACAGCGGTTCGGACGACTGGCTCGGCCGTATCATTTCCGGATACCTTCTCGGCATGCACGGCTGCGTCGCTTATGCGGTTCCCGTGCTCTTTGTGATCGTCGGGTTCTACCTGATCCTCGGCGGCAGAAAAAAGCCCGCGCGCGGCACGCTGATCACCGGTCTGTTCGCGTTCTGGTTCATTCTCTGCGCGCTGCATATGTGGACCAGCAAAACGCTGTACGAGCTGAAGCCGCTGGGTACGTCGGGCTGGACTTTCCCCTCTTATTTCTCCCAGTTTTTCAAGCAATTCCCGATCGCATGGACCGAGGGCGTGTCCCATCATATCGGCGGCGGCGTGCTCGGCATGATCCTGCCAACGCTTCTGTATGTGATCGGCGGAAAGCTTCTCTGCTGGGTCGTCATCATCGCGGGATTTTTGATCTCGATCCTGCTCTGCACGGGTATTTCGATCAAGGCGTACACCGACGCCTTCGGCTCAAAGGTCCGTGAAAAGATCGCGGAACGCGAGCAGGAAGACGACGATTACGAAGATTACGACAATTATGACAACCCGGAAGACGTCGAATCGGCATACCGTCCGTGGAAAAAAAGCTTCTCCACAAAGATCGACGAAGACGAATCGCCTGCGCAGAAAAAAACCGTCCCGCGAAAGAAGCATGAACCGATCCCGTTTGACGAGCTGTTCGAAGTGCCGGAGCCCGAACCGGAAACGCCCGTGCGTAAACGTACCGGCAAGACCGGCGATCCGTTCGGATCCGACAAGAATTTCCGAACGGATAAAGTGCCTGTGATCGCCCCCGAAGATGAAGAGGATGAGCTTATCCTCACGCCCACACCTGGTCGCAAGCCCGTGAAGAAGCCGCCTTCCGTTTCCGAACTTGCCGGACAGCTTTTGCCCGAACAGCCGAAGAAGGAGCCCGCAAAACCCGCAAAGAAACCGGTTGCTCCTTCCGTTCAGGAAGAAGACGCGGAGATCCCGCTCGTCGTTCCGCCTGCGCCCGAAGCGCCCGCATACGAGCCGCCGTCCATCGACTGTCTCAACAAGCCGCGCGAGACGTTCATGAAAAGCGCGGAGAATCCGACCGCGATCGCGCATCTGCTTGAAGAGACGCTTGCAAGCTTCAATATTGCCGCAAAGGTCATCAATATCTCCGTCGGCCCCGTCGTCACCCGCTATGAGCTGCAGCCCGCGCCGGGCGTACGTGTAAACCGCATTACAACGCTTTCTAACGACATCGCGCTTGCACTTGCCGCGCCGCGCGTACGTATCGAGGCGCCGATCCCCGGCAAGGCCGCCGTCGGCATCGAGGTCCCGAACAAGGACGCCGCGACCGTTCTCCTGCGCGACATCATCGACAGCGAGGAATTCACGAGCGCGAAGTCCCCCGTCACGATGGCGCTCGGCAAGGATATTGCGGGCAAGATCATCGTCGCCGATCTCGGCAAGATGCCGCACATGCTGATCGCGGGTTCCACCGGCTCCGGTAAATCCGTCTGCATCAACGACCTCATCATTTCGATGATCTATAAGTCCTCTCCACAGGAGCTGCAGCTGATACTCGTCGATCCGAAGATGGTTGAACTGAGTGTCTTCGGCACATTGCCGCACCTTCTGATCCCTGTCGTGACCGATCCGAAGAAAGCGGCGAGCGCGCTCCGCTGGGCGGTCAACGAAATGACGGTCCGCTATAAGAAATTCAGCGAGGTCGGCGCGCGCGAGCTTGCACGCTACAACTCGCTGATGGACGATCCGAAGAAAAAGATTCCGAAGCTGGTCATCATCATCGACGAGCTCGCCGACCTGATGATGGTCGCGCCCGACGACGTCGAGGATTCGATCTGCCGTATCGCGCAGCTCGGCCGCGCCGCCGGTATCCATCTGATCGTCGCGACGCAGCGTCCGAGCGCCGATATCATCACCGGTCTCATCAAGGCGAATATCCCATCGCGCTGTGCATTCGCGGTCAGCTCCGCGATCGACTCGCGCATCATTCTCGATGCGACCGGCGCCGAAAAGCTCCTCGGCCGCGGCGATATGCTGTTCCACCCGAACGGCGCCGGCAAACCGACCCGACTGCAGTGTGCGTATGTATCTGATGAGGAAGTCGAGCGCGTGATGTCCGGTTTCAAGAAGACCGACACGCAGTTCTCCGACGACGTTCTGAACGAGATCAACGACGAAGCCAAGGGCGGCGCGCAGGGCGGTGTCTTCGGCGAAGGCAAGCAGGAGGACGATCTTTTGGGCGAAGCGGTCCGCATCGTCATGGAAAACGGACAGGCCTCGATCTCGATGATCCAAAGGCGGCTTCGCGTCGGCTATGCGCGCGCGGCGCGTCTCGTCGACATGATGGAACAGAAAAAGTACGTTTCCCCGTTCGACGGCAGCAAACCGCGGCAGGTGCTGATCACCCCCGCGGAGTACAACCGGGTATTCGGCGGCGGCGCGCCCGTTTCCGACGACGAACCGGTCGAACCGGATGAAATGGATTTCGAGGAGGATACCGAAGCATGAACGTCGGCGTGATCTCCCTCGGGTGTGCGAAAAATCAGGTCGATACGCAGACGATGCTGGGCTATCTGAAGGCCGCGGGCTATACGTTTACCGGCGAGCCGGAAGATGCGGATATCCTGATCGTCAACACCTGCGGCTTCATTACGCCCGCCAAGGAGGAATCGATCGACGCGATCTTTGAGATGGCGCAGTACAAGGAATCCGGGCGGTGCCGGTTGCTCGTCGTGACCGGCTGTCTTTCCGAGCGCTATCGGAAGGAACTCACCGAGGAAATGCCGGAGGTCGACATCTTCCTCGGCGTACGCGAATACGAAAAGCTGCCGCGGCTGATTGCCGAAAAGCTGGGGCTCCCCTGTTCTCCCGTTATTCAGCCCGAACGTCTGCTCGTCACGCCGCCGTACCGCGCGTATCTGCGCATCGGGGACGGCTGCAACAACCGCTGCGCATACTGCGCGATCCCACTGATCCGCGGCGATCTAATCAGCACGCCGATGGAACAGCTTGTCGACGAAGCGAAAGCGCTTGCCGATATGGGTGTTACCGAACTTTCGGTCATTGCGCAGGATACCTCCGGCTATGGGAAGGACCTGTACGGAGAACCGCGGTTGATCCCGCTGCTCAAGGAACTGGACCGCATCGACGGGCTGAAATGGGTACGGCTTCTGTACACCTATCCGGACACGGTCACGCCTGTGCTTCTGGACACGCTCGCGGAGGGCGATAAGCTCGTGCCGTATCTCGATATGCCGCTGCAGCATTGCAACGACGAGATCCTTCGCCGCATGCACCGCCGCGGGAGCAAGGCGCACATCGAAAGCGTGCTCGACCATATCCGCAGGAATTATCCGGATTTCACGCTGCGTACCACGATGATGGTGGGCTTCCCCGGCGAGACCGAAGCACAGTTTGAGGAGCTCATGCAGTTCTTGCGCGACTATCCGTTCGACCGCGTCGGCGCGTTCGCGTTCTCACCCGAGGAGGGCACGGCAGCAGAGTCGATGCCGGATCAGATCGCGGACGAAATCAAGGAAACGCGCCTTTCCGCGCTGATGGAACAACAGCAGGCGATCTCGAAGGAACGCAACGAGCGCTGGATCGGACGGGAGCTCACCATGCTCGTCGAGGAGACCGGCATGGACGGTACCTACGGCAGAACGATCCGCGAAGCACCGGACGCCGACGGCACGGTATGCATCGCGCCGAGCTACCGGCATGAGCCGGGTCAGTATCTTTCGATCCGTCTTACCGGCGCGGATCCCTATGACATGATCGGAGAATGCGTATGAATACCGCGAACAAACTGACGATCCTACGGATCCTTCTGATCCCGCTGTTTATCTTTGCGCTGCTTCTGCCGAACCTTTGGCCGGCGTTCGCACCGTACAGCCATTGGGTCGCGGCAATGATCTTTCTCGCCGCCGCGATCACCGACATTCTCGACGGCAACTATGCGCGAAAGCATAACCTTATCACCGATTTCGGCAAGCTGATGGACCCGATCGCGGACAAGATGCTGATCGTCGCCGC
>JAFZIH010000005.1 GCA_017554455.1 Clostridia bacterium
CCCTGCTGTGCCAGCGCCATGGTGATCGCCGCCGTCAGCGTCGTCTTGCCATGGTCTACGTGTCCGATCGTGCCGATGTTGACATGCGGCTTCGTACGTTCGAATTTTGCTTTTGCCATTGTAGTTCTCCTTATAAAAATATTTTTTGATTTTTACCCGCAGAGCCGGCAATGGCAGCGGGCCGACCGTTATCATGTCGGTGCTAAGAAGCCGACGAAGCGGCTTATGGAGCGGGTGGCGGGAATCGAACCCGTATAGCCGGCTTGGGAAGCCGGTGCTCTGCCACTGAGCTACACCCGCATGCCTCCATGATAACGAATCTATTTTACTTGCTTTTATGGCAATTGTCAACGGATAAAAACGGGATTTCCCCGCCTTTTTCGCATAAACTGCAGTATGAAACGATCCTTGCTGCTGCTTCTGTCCTGTTTTCTTCTCGGCTGCGCAAAGCTTTCCCCGCCCTGCGCGCCGTACGAGCTTTCCGCAACGCCGCCCGTATATTTCGTGATCCTCGATTACGGACACGGCGGGTTCGACTGCGGCGCGATCGGCCGCGATACGGGCGTGAAGGAATCCGACCTCAATCTTCTCATCGGCGAACGCGTCGCAAGAGCGCTCGAGGATCGCGGCTGCTTTGTGCTCCGCACCCGCACCGACGCGGACGCGCTTGCCGATACGAAGCGTGACGACATGGCGTATCGCGGCGCGATCCTCTGTACCGAAGGCGCGGACTGCACCGTTTCGATCCATATGAATAAGTTCGACGATCGCAGCGTCAAGGGACCGATGTGCTATTATCAGGCGGGCGCCGAGGAGGGCAAAGCGCTTGCGGACTGCGTGATCGGGGCGGTCTGCCTGTCTTTGGGACGCGATCCGCGGCTTGCAAATCCCGGAAACAATTTCGTGACCCGCCTCCCCGCTGTGCCGAGCGTGCTCGTCGAATGCGGATTTTTGAGCAATCCCGAGGACGAGCAAAACTTACAGGACCCGGATTATCAGCAGAAGCTTGCGGACGGCATCGCGGAAGGCGTTATCAATTACCTGCAAAACAAAAACCCTCCCGATGCGGGAGGGTGAAATGACGGATGATCAGCCGATCCTTTCCTTGAACCCCATGTAGGGACGGAGCGGTTCGGGGATGCGGATCGTGCCGTCCGCCTGGAGGTTGTTTTCGAGAAACGCGATCAGCATGCGCGGCGGCGCGACGACCGTGTTGTTCAGCGTGTGCGCAAAGTAGTTGCCCTTCTCCTTGTTCTTGATGCGGATGCCGAGACGGCGCGCCTGCGCGTCGCCGAGCGTCGAGCAGCTGCCGACCTCGAAATACTTCTGCTGCCGGGGCGACCACGCCTCGACGTCGCAGCTCTTCACCTTGAGGTCCGCAAGATCGCCGGAGCAGCACTCGAGCGTGCGCACCGGGATGTCGAGCGAGCGGAAGAAGTCGACCGTGTTTTGCCAGAGCTCATTATACATCTTCATGCTGTCCTCGGGCTTGCAGACGACGATCATCTCCTGCTTTTCGAACTGATGGATGCGGTACACGCCGCGCTCCTCGATCCCGTGCGCGCCGACCTCCTTGCGGAAGCAGGGCGAATAGCTCGTGAGCCGCAGCGGCAGCTTGTCCTCGTCGGTGAACGTGTTCATGAACCGCCCGATCATGCTGTGTTCGGACGTGCCGATGAGGTACAGGTCCTCGCCCTCGATCTTGTACATCATGTTCTCCATCTCGGCAAAGCTCATAACGCCGTCGACGACCGCCGACCGGATCATGAACGGCGGCACGACGTACGTAAAGCCGCGGTCGATCATGAAGTCGCGCGCATAGGAGAGCACCGCGCTGTGTAAGCGTGCGATATCGCCCATGAGATAATAGAAGCCATTGCCGCTCGTCTTGCGCGCGGAATCGAGATCGATGCCCGAAAGACGCTCCATGATGTCCACGTGGTACGGGATCTCAAAATCGGGCACGACCGGGTCGCCGAAGCGCTCGATCTCGACGTTTTCGGAATCGTCCTTTCCGATCGGCACGGACGGGTCGATGATGTTCGGGATCACGAGCATGCGCTTTCTGATCTCGCCCTCAAGCTCGGTCTCGCGGACTTCGAGCTCTGCCATCTCCTTCGCCATCGCGCCGACCTGCGCCTTCGCTTCCTCGGCCTTGTCGCGCTCGCCGTGCGCCATCATCATGCCGATGGACTTACTGATCACGTTGCGCTGATTGCGGAGATAATCGCAGCGCACGTGCGCCTCGCGATATTCCTTGTCGAGCGCAAGAACTTCGTCGACGAGGACGAGCTTTTCATCCTGATATTTCTTTTTGATGTTCTCCTTGACGAGGTCCGGATTTGCCCGGACGAACTTGATATCCAGCATATTACATCCTTTCGGGAGCCGTAAGCCCCAGTAAATTCAATCCGTTTTTGAGCGTCTGCCGCGTCGCGTCGCAAAGTGCCAATCTTGCCGCACGCACGTTCAGATCGTCCGCCATGATCCGCTGTTCGTAATAGAAGCGGTTGAACGCGTTCGCTATCTGCATGATCGCGCGCGCGACCACGTACGGTTCGTACTTTTCGGCGGCGGAGCGAACCGCCTCCGGGAACGCCGCGATCGCCTTCAATAGAGCCGTGCTTTCGGGATCGTCTAAAAGCGACGCGTCAAACGTGTCGGGACGCTCGCCCGCTTTGCGGAGCACCGAGCACGCTCTCGCGTGCGTGTACTGCACGTACGGCGCGGTCTCGCCGTCGAAGTTCAGCACCTTTTCCCAACTGAACGTCACGTCCTTGATGCGGGAATTATAGAGCACCGACCAGAGGATCGCGCCGACGCCGACCGCCTCCGCCGCGGACCGCTTGTCCAGAAGGTCCGGGCTCTTTTCGCAGATGATGTCGTACGTCTTTTCGACCGCCGCGTCGAGTACGTCGTCGAGGTACAGCACCTTGCCCTCGCGGGTGTGGAACGCGCCGCCCTCCATGCTGACCATGCCGAAATTCACGTGCACGCAGTCCTTCACCCAGTCGCGTCCCATGAGCTCGAGGACCTTAAAGAACTGCTTGAAGTGCAGGTCCTGCTGATACGCCACGACGTAGAGGAGCTTCGAAAAATCATAGGTCGCCTTGCGGTAGCAGGCGGCGGCAAGGTCGCGCGTTGCGTAGATCGTGCTGCCGTCGGACTTTACGATCATGCACGGCGGCATGTTCCATTCACTTAGATCGACGATCTCCGCGCCCTGATCGAGCTTGCTGATGCCTTTTTCCCGCAGCTCGTCGATGATCGGCTGCATCTTGTCGGTATAGAACGCTTCGCCCGCCCAGCTGTCGAAGTCCACGCCCATGCGCTGATACGTCACCTTGACCTCGCGGATCGTCGCGTCCTTCATCTTGGTCCAGAGTTCGAGCGCTTCCGGATCGCCCTGCTCGATCTTATGGAACCACGCGCGGGCGGTGTCGTTCAGGGACGGATCCCTGTCCGCCTCGTCATGGAAGCGCACGTACAGCGCGACGAGCTCGCGGATCGAGTATTCGTCGACGGGTTTCGTCCCCCACAGCTTGTACGCCGTGATCATCTTGCCGAACTGCGTGCCCCAGTCGCCGAGGTGGTTGATGCCGACCGTGTTGTACCCGAGCGCCTTATAGATCCGGTACAGCGCGTTGCCGATCGCGGTACTGGGCAGATGATGGAAGCCGAACGGCTTTGCGATGTTGATCGAGCTGTACTCGATACAGACCGTCTTGCCGTTTCCCTCGGTGCTCGTGCCGTAGGCATCGCCCTCGGAAAGAACGCGGTTCAAAACCGTTCCCGCAACCGCGCCCTTGTCGGTGAAGAAATTCAGGTACCCGCCGACCGCCTCGCACTTTACAAAGCCCTCCGGAAGCGTCAATGCCGCCTGAAGCTCCGCCGCGATCAGATTCGGCGCTTTGCGCATCGTTTTGGACAGGCGGAAGCACGGGAACGCGTAGTCCCCCATCTCCGTATTCTTCGGGACCTCGATCCAGTCACTAAGCGCCGCCTCATCGACCCCGCACACGGGCGCAAGCGCCTTTGCCAAAGTTTTCACAGAATCCATACGCACACTCTCCTTAACCCTTATATTATAACAGCGCCGTCAAAAAAAAGGAAGAGGAAAATCCTCTTCCCCGGAAAATCCGTTTCGTCCCTCTTATTTTCTCTTAAAGATCAGGTTGGCGTCGTCCGCCGTAAGATGCAGAAGCCCGTCCTCGATGCGGTACGGCGTGCCGGTGCCGTTAATCACAAGCTTATCGCCCTCCAGCGTATAGGTAAACTCCTTGGCATCCGTTTCCTCGCCGAATACCATCGACATCGAGCCCGTGCCGTCCTCGTTGAACACGAAGACCATGTCCATGCCGAGCCCCAGTATCATATCCACGTACTGCTGCGTCTGTTCATCCTCGCCGCCGCAGAGCGTCCACGTGCCGACGAGCCCGTCCGCTTCCGCTTCGGGCGCCGTGCCGCTTCCCCTCGCTTCGTCCGGGATCACGATCGGCGGGATCGCGTTAAACTGTGATATATCGCAGACGACTTCCGCCTTGTTGACGTCGGCCGAAAACTCGACGCCCTCCGGCAGCTCGCCCATGCTTTCCGCCAGCGCCTTCTCCAGGAGCGTTTCCATCATGTTCTTCATGTCGAGCACCATGCGCACGACGCGGCCGCTTTCGTTGTCGATCCAGATCGTGATGGGGAGATCGTCGAGGTCGTTCAGCATCGCTTCGTCCAGCGTGCCGAACATCCCGCCGGTCATGCCTGCGGCGTCCTTTACGTACTCGCCCGAGAGCTTGCCCGAACAGACCGTCGTATCGAAGCCGTTCACCTGCTCCGTACCGGTCTTTTCAAAGTCCTTCGCGTGCTTCGTCCACAGATCGATCGTTTCCGTCGGATCCGAAAGCGTGTCGTTCCCGTTCAGAGACCACGTCTTGCCGTCATCTGTCGAGGTGTAGGCCATCACCTTGCCGTCGACCGTCTCCGCATACGTGAGAACGCTCTGCTCGTATCCCATCGCGGACATGCTGCCCTCGATGCGGCTCATGCCGTTCGCTTTGTCCGAATCGCAGTCGAGCACGACCGACAGATTCATGTCCTGCGAATAGCCGAGGGCCGGAACGCCGATGGTCATGGAGGCGTCCTCGACAAAGTCCACATGCATGGAATCCGCCTCGTTGAGCTTCTCAAACGCCGCGCGGACCGCTTCCTCCGGGCTGAGATCCGCAACCGGGACCGCTGTCGGCATGGGCTCGGGTTCGGAGATCGGGGTATCCGGCTTGCTGTTTCTGCTCCACGGACGCCAGACGATCAGCGCGACGGCGACTGCGACCGCAAGCGCGACGCAGGTCAGCACGATCCAGAGCGCCTTATGCGATTTCTTTTTCGGCGCGGGTGTCGGGCTCCCCTTGTCAGGGGAGCTGTCAGCGATAGCTGACTGAGGGGTAGTCATCACCGGAGCGTCGGGGACGACGCCCCCTACAGGGGTTGCCTCCTCCGGGATCGGTTCGGGCGAAAGGGTTGTCACCGGACGAATCAACGGCGCGCCGCAGTTCGGGCAGAATTTATCGGTATCCGCGACCTGTGTTCCGCAATGGGTGCAAAACATGGAATTTACCTCGTTTCTCTGAAAATTGCAGGGGCGTCGACCGCGACGTCCCGTTTGCGTCCGAATGTGTTATCCCTCTTTTTTCGACATGAAGTACGCGGTCACAAAGCCGAGCGCGAGCGAAAGCGCCGCGACCGGGATGAACCACCATTGCGTCAGGCTGTCGGCAAACGCGGGTCCGAAGCACTTTGCCTTCAAAAAGATCGCGTAGGGCGAAGCGAGCATCAGCGCGATGATGCCGTAATAGGTCGGCGTGGGATGCCGGTCTAAGAGCCAGCGGATCGCCTTCGACACGATGAGAAGCCCGAGGATGATGCCGATCCCGAACGGGACGAGCACCAGAAGATGGCTGCCCATCTGCGCAAAGTTGAGCGTAAAGACGCAGACCACGAAGCTCTTCAGATGCGTCATGACGCTGTAATAGTAGCCGAGCACGAGCATGACCATCGAGCCGGAGATGCCCGGCACGATCATGGTGCCTGCCGCGATAAAGCCGAGCAGCAAGGCGAGAAGCGCGCTCAAAACGCCGTTGTTCAGCGCGTCGACGGCGCGGCAGACGGACGAGGTCAGAAGCGTTTCGCCGCTTCCGTGTCCGACGAGTTCCAGCATGCCGTCCGCGTTCATCCGAAGATCGAAGACGTCCGTGCCGTTTTGGGAAAAGAACGTCTTTTTGTCCGCGCCGCTGCGGAGCTTATAGCCATCCGAGGGCTTACCGAACGTGCCGCCCGCGCTCTTGATCTCCCACACGGAAACGGTCGCGTCGCCGTTTGTCACGGTGATCTCGTCCGCAGTTCCGTCCGTCAGAACGATGCGTTCGCCAACGGACAGCGAATCGGTCGCGGAAAGCTTTTTGAAGGTCTCGGTCGTGTTGTCGTTGAGATACGGCAGCAGCACCATCAGCGCGATCATGACGAGCGCGACGAGGATGTAGCCGAACTTCACCTTCTGCCCCTTGATATGCCTGAACAGCATCGGCAGCGACCCCAGAATCAGACCCGAAAACAGCAGGATCGTGAAAAACTCAAAGTTTGAGAGCAGCCACGTGATGACGAACGACAGCGCGACGACGCCGAGCACGATGCCGACCGCGTACGGGATCAGTTTTTTGATCGCGGCGCGGCGGCGGGCCTTGTCCTTGGAGGTGATGGACACGGCGTCCTCGTAGACGCCGATGGTGAGAAGCATCGAGCCGCCGGACACGCCGGGGATGACGATGGCAAGACCGACGAGCGTGCCCTTGAGCACGGCGACGATCCAGTTTAAGATTTTCTTTGACGTATTCATGGTCCCATTTTACGGCAGCGCGCCTGTTTCGTCAACCGGAATCCTGTTTTTTTACAAATGCGCGCCGCCAATGTTCTTGAAATCTCCGCTTTTTTGACAAACTCATTTCACAATCGAAGCATATAATACCCGTCGAACAGAAAAACGGAGGCAATTTATGGAATACAACACGAGAAAAACGAAACGCGGCGTCGGCGCGTCGGTGCTGATCGCATGCACGGCGATGGCGGTCGTGATCGGGCTCTTTGCGGGCGTGATCCTGATGAACAGCACGATGCAGTACCGTACGTCCAAGGCGGCGGAAGCGACGGCCGTGCCCGAAACGCAGCATATCGTATTGAACGAAGCGACCGAGATCCCCACGGAACAGGCGACGGCGGTCCCCGAAGCAACCGAGGTTCCTCTGACCGTTACGTCGTCGCCCGAAGCGGCGGCGGTCACGACGGAGCATGCGAATGTGTCCGCGGGTTTTGCGTATGACGGGCAGTACACCCGTGCGCAGGTTGTGGAGCTTGCCGCGCCGAGCGTCGTGGGCATCGACGGGATCTTCGAGGTGACGGCGTCCTACTGGGGCATGCCGCAGACGTATGAAACGCCGGGCAGCGGCAGCGGCGTGATCCTCACCGCAGACGGCTATATCGCCACCTGCGCGCACGTCGTGGACGGCGCGAAGAAGCTGACCGTTACGCTGAACGACGATACCTCCTACGAGGCGACGATCGTCGGCACCGACACGCGCAACGACCTTGCGATCATCAAGATCGAGGCCGAGGGGCTCACCCCCGCCGTGCTCGGCGACAGCGACATGCTGACCGTCGGCGAGGATGTGATCGCGATCGGAAACCCGCTGGGCGAACTGCGCGGCACGGCGACGAGCGGCATCATCTCCGCGGTCAAGCGTGCCATCACGGTCGAAAGCACCGAAATGGAACTCATCCAGACGGACGCCGCGATCAGCCCGGGCAATTCGGGCGGCGGGCTCTTTAACGCGAGCGGCAAACTCATCGGCATCGTCAACGCGAAGGTGTCCGATACGAGCGCCGAAGGGCTCGGCTTCGCGATTCCCGTCAACAGCGTGGTCAAAGAGATCAACGACCTTCTGAATTACGGCTACGTGACCGGACGCGCCGCGCTCGGCGTATACACGCAGAACGTGTCCCTTTCGAACGGCTACGGCTACTTCTCCTACGGCGGCACACGCTGCGTGCAGATCACCGAGGTCGTCGCGGGCAGCGCGGCGGAGGCAGCGGGACTTCAGGTCGGCGATCTCATCATGGAGGTCGACGGCAAGACGATCGGCTCGAACAGTGATCTGAGCGACGCCATCGCCGCCTACAACGCGGGCGATACGGCGACGTTTACGATCCGCCGCAATAACGAACGTATCGCAGTCACCGTGACCTTCGGCGAGTACAAGCCGGAAAATTGATCCATCCTCCCTACGGGCGCCGAAAGGCGTCCTTTTTTATGCGGTAAAAGCGACATGTTCGTTGCCAAGTTTTTACGGCGGGACGTCGGGGTCGACGTCCCCTACGGATTGATTTGCGAACTTGAGCGCGTTATTCGGAGATACAATTCAAGATCTTTCACAACGGATTGTAGGGGTCGTCGACCTCGACGACCCGTCAAGAGCCATAACAGCGGTGCGGGAATCGACAATCCTCCCGGCTCATTTCATTCGCCACCCTCCTTTACACAAGGAGGGCTTCGAATCGCCGCAAACACCCCGTTCCTATTTGTATATACCCCTTGCAATTTTGCGGGAACGGTGATAATATATATAATCGGAAAAGGAGCTGACAAAGCATGGAAAGCGACATGTATACGGTCCGCACGACGGGTTGGTATCGCCCGCTTTCCTTGGTATGCAAAACGGCGCGCGCGTTTGCCCGGTGAGGGCGATCCGCGCGTTTTTTGTCGGCTGCAAAGCGATAAGGAGGAATGGATATGAAACGGAAATTGTTGGCGGTCCTGCTTGCGGTTTTGATGGTGCTGAGCGTTCTGCCCGCCGTCATCGTGCCGAAGACCGCGGTTGCGGACGCGCAGCCGGTCGATCAGAAGATCGTGCAGGGCGGCGCGATTCTGCATTGCTTTGACTGGTCGTATAACGAGATCAAGGCGAATCTGGCCGACATCGCGGCGGCGGGCTACGTCGCCGTGCAGACTTCGCCGGTGCAGCAGCCGAAGGATTATAACAAAGCGTGGTCGGATACCCGCGGCAACTGGTGGAAACTATATCAGCCGCTGGGTCTCAGAGTCGCGCCGGACGTCAAAGTCGCGCCGGACGTCGAACGCGTTCAGACCTCTTGGCTCGGTACCAAAGAGGATCTTGCCGCGCTTTGCGAAGAAGCGGAGAATTACCACATCTACGTCATCGTTGACATTGTCGCAAACCATCTTGCGAACAATGGCGCAGACGGAGGAACCTTTGCAAATCTCAACCAGAACGTTGACGACGACATGAAGGTGGAAGCGTATTATCACTCCGATCCCAACGGTATCGATTATCGGTATAATGACGACCGCTATAATATCACGCAGAAGCACATGGGAATGCCCGATCTCAACACGGGCAATTCGGAAGTACAGCAAAAGGTACTGGGTCTTTTAAAGGAATGTATTGATTGCGGCGTCGACGGCTTCCGCTTTGACGCTGCGAAGCATATCGAGGTTCCAGAAGATCCGACCATCGGCAGCCAGTTCTGGCCCACGGTGGTGGAGGGAGCGCGCAGCTATGCAACCACGCCGCTGTTCATGTACGGTGAAATCCTCTCAGACGTCGGTACCGATCCCCTCAATTATACTAAGTATATTGCACTGACGGATAACGTGACCGGCAATAATGCGAGGGAGTATGCAGTCAATCAAAACGCCGGCGGACTTGCAATCAACGGCTATAACAAAGGATCCGCCGCGAAAAGCTGCGTTCTTTGGGTCGAATCGCACGATACATATTTAAATGACGGTACGGACGGCGTTCCTTCCGACACGATCATAAAGACATGGGCGATCGTCGGCGCCAGATCGGACTCGACGGCACTGTTCCTTGCCCGCCCGAACGAGACCATGGGTCTTGCAAGCACCGACACGTCGTGGAAATCCCCGGCGGTCGCGGCGGTCAACGCGTTCAAGAACTACTATAACGGGCTGGGCGAATGTTTGTCTTATGACCAAAATGCAAAGGTTACCTGGATCGAGCGCGGCGCGGACGGCAACGCGGGCGTTTCCATTGCAAAGCTCGACGGCGCCGGCACGGTTTCGCTGAAGATGGAATGGATGGCGGACGGCTATTACGAGGACGAGATCACCGGAAACGTCTTCACCGTTTCGAACGGCACGATGACCGGCAACGTCGGCCCGACCGGCGTCGCGGTCGTGTATCAAACCACGGAGCCGCCGGAGACCCCAGAATACATCACCGCGGACCCGATCTATCTTGTGCCGGGCGTCTGGAATAAGGACAATGCCAAGTTTTTGATGTATGTGTTCAACAACGACGGCGAAGATGACTATGCCGTCATGACCGATGCGGACAACGACAGCGTCTATGAGGCGGCGCTTCCGACCGGCAACTGGACCCACCTTATCTTTATTCGTTTGAATCCGAGCAGCTCGATGGTGTCGTCTGATTGGAGCAACGTGTGGAACCAGACGGCAGACCTTGTCCCGGATCCCGGCTGCGATACCTTCACGATTACGGGCTGGGGCGATCCTTATTCCCCGGGTACCTGGAGCGCTTCCGGCGGAACGGTGAATCCCGACGCGGGCTATTACCTTGTCGGCACCATGACCGGCTGGGCGATCGTGCCGGAATACAAGATGACGCGCACCGGCGCGGACACCGAGGAGTACATGATAGAAGTCCCGCTCCAGCGCACAAGCAACTATTACAGCAAGTTTAAAGTTGTATACTCGCCCGACGGCGTCACAAAGCAGACGTGGTATCCGGACGGTGAAAATAACAACTACGGCGACTATTACGACAAAGACACCCATACCGGCGAAATCGCGACAAGCGGTATCTACAAGGTCTACTTCCGCCCGAACCATGACGGCGGCGACGACTGGCACGACCATTACCTCTATGCGGAATTGTCTGAATACTACGTCTCGGTCAGCGACGCGGACAAGAACGGCGTCGTCACGGTCGATAAGGATACGGCAGTCCCGGACGATACCATCCATGTCACCGTCACCCCGCACGAGGGGTATGAGCTCGATACGCTCGTCTATGAATATGAGAGCACACCGAATACCGGCAATATGGTAACGGTCCCGATCGAAGGCTATTCCTTCACCATGCCCGCCTATAACGTCACGGTCAAGGCGACGTTCAAACAGGCGCCGGAATTCAAGACGCATGCGCTTGCGCTGGAAGGCAAGATCGGTCTGATCTTCTTCATGGATCTTTCGGGTCTCACCGACGACGAGAAGGCAGAAAGCTATATGACGTTTGATATCACCGGAAACGGTACGGTTTCCCCC